>JAJEEZ010000158.1:0-20948 GCA_022820705.1 Candidatus Latescibacterota bacterium
ATCTACGGGCCGATCAGCCGGCTGTGGCCGTCCGCGACCCCAATTTAGAAAGCGAGGCGACCCCGCCCGAGATAGAGTCGCCGACGGCCCCCTTGGCGTTGGCCGAGATGGCCGTTGGCGCGAAGGAAGATGCGCCAATTATGGAGCGCGAAGAGATGATTTCGCCTTCGTCGTTGGGGTTGGCTGATAGCATGGGCGTGGCCTCGATGGATCTGTTGCGGCTAGAGGACATGGCTCGGGCTAACAAGGATCACGCCGCGGTCATTCCCAGTCGGGCGACGCGGCGCGACTTGTCTGGCTACGTGAACTTCACTCAGTTGCGCGTCTATGGGGCTGGCTCGGGTCGGGGTGCACTCGACGCCCTGAGCCGCTACTTGCGCGACCACACCCACCTGCTGGCGCGAGTGCGGGACCAGACCTACGAGTACTTCTTGTCGGAGCAATTGCTCAAGGATCCCATCCACTTTCTCTTTGAGGACTCCTTGTCTGCCTATGACCCGAACCTCCTGACCAAGTTCAGTGCGGAGGAGAAGGCGCTTTTGGGCCGCTATCTGCGCGAGGGTGGCTTCCTGTTTATCGAGGGTAACAGCCGCCGTACCAACCACTATTTGCGCGAAATGAAGGATCAACTGCGCGAGATTTTGGGGTCTGGGGCGCGCTTGGCACCCATCCCGACCTCACATCCGATATATCATTCCTTTTACGAGTTCGGCGGCGGCTTTCCCGGCGAGGATAAATCGCGCCTTGAGGACTCCGGCGACAATCCCTCTTGGTATTATCCAGTCAACAATCGCTATGAGGTTTTGGCCTTGCAGGAAGAACAGGAAGCCACCCTTTTCGGAGCCAGCGCTCTAAGCACGGACTTACCACCACCAGAGGGGTTGTGGGGCGTCGAACTGGATGGCGAGTTGGTCGCCGTGTTAAGCGACTTATGGTTAGGGAATTATTGGCAGGCTAGCTTCAACACGGAAGACGAAGAAACGCCGCCGGCGACCTACGCGCTGATGGCGGGGACCAACATCTTGGTCTATGCGCTGACGCGCAAAAGCGGCATCACGCCCCAACTGCCGCCGCCAGCTTGGACGCCGGAACAAAGGCCCGTGGCCATGGTGCAAGAAGCTCCGCTAGCTGTCGACATCGCCACGGCCGACGAGTTGCTCTTCGACGATCTCGACGCTTGGCTAGCCTTGGTGGTAGCCCCCATCGGCAGCGAGATCACAGAGGACATCACCGTGCGCTTGGACGGCCGCTACTCGCTCGAATTGCTCAAGCGCGGCTATCAGGGATTACTCTTCCACAATCTGCCCGCTGGTCAGCACTGGGTCGAGTTGAGCTACGGAGGACAGACCCAACAGGTAGAGGTCGAGCTGAGGGGGGGCAAAGTCACCACGCTGACGTTCGCGCTCAATCGCTTTGCCTTTGTGGTGCGGCTGCGGATGCAGGAACAGGAAGAACGGGCCGATTGGCAGCGGTGGTCTGCGGCCTTTGCCGACTTGGAGGTCGAGGAAATTTACTTGGCCGCAGACCGCGAGTGGTTGGAAGGCGGAGACGCCCCCTGAACCCTACTTGTAGCGCTGCATCTCGCCGCTTTTCAGCCGACCCCAGTAATCTTGCAAGCACGCCTTGATCTGCGGGCTGAGGATGACGCCGCCGATGATGTTGGGGAAGGCCATGCTCAAAATGAGCATATCGGTAAAGTCGAGCACGTTTTTGAGCGTGACGACCGAGCCGAAGACGACAAAGACGACGAAAATGACCCGGAAAATTAGGTTGAAGCGACTGCCAAATAGGTATTCCCACGCTCGCTCCCCGTAGTACGACCACGAAATCATGGTTGAGTAGGCAAAGAGCATGACGCCAATGGCGAGGACGTAGCGGGCGCCGGGCAGGAACGAATCAAAGGCCGCGGAAGTCATTTTGGCTCCGACGATAAAGCCTTCACTTGCTTGGAACTGAGGATCGGTGTACACCCCGGTAATCATGCAGACCAAAGCTGTCATCAAGCAGATGACGATCGTGTCGATGAAGGGGCCGATCATCGCGACCATGCCCTCGCGCGCTGGCTCGTTGGTCTTGGCCGCGGCATGGGCAAAAGCCGCCGAGCCGAGACCGGCCTCATTGGAAAAGGCTGCCCGCTTGATACCGACGACTAGGACGCCTAAAAAGCCGCCGTACAGGGCCTGTGGCGAGAAGGCTTCGCGGAAAATGGTCGCGATCATGGCAGGCACATCGCCGATGTGCGACAGAATGATGATGAGGGAGGCTGCCACGTAGAGCAGGCACATGAAGGGCACGATCCGCGAGGTGACGCGGCCGATCCGCTTGATGCCGCCGATGATGACCAAGGAGATCAACAAGGCGAAGAGGATGCCTAAGGCCCAGTTGTATTCCCCTATAGCCGGGGATACAGTGGTGAGGATCTCGACCGTCTGGTTGACTTGGAACATGTTGCCACCGCCAAGGGAGCCACCAATGGTGAAAATGGCGAACAAAATGGCGAAGACGCGGCCCAACGACTTGAGTCCTTTACCGGCAAGTCCGTGCTCTAGGTAGTACATCGGCCCGCCGGAGATGCGGCCGTCGGGGTGAATTTTGCGGTACATGACGGCTAGGGTGCAGGAAGCCAGCTTGGAGGACATGCCGAATAAGGCGGTCAGGAGCATCCAGAAGACCGCACCCGGCCCGCCCAAGCTGACGGCAATGGCGACGCCGGCGATGTTACCGAGGCCGATGGTAGCTGACAGGGCGCTGGTGAGAGCTTGGAAATGG
This sequence comes from Candidatus Latescibacterota bacterium, assembly GCA_022820705.1. Classification (GTDB taxonomy): domain Bacteria; phylum Latescibacterota; class UBA2968; order UBA8231; family UBA8231. The sequence goes on from JAJEEZ010000158.1 coordinate 2,770, forward strand.
GAGATCTCGCCTGGGTCGTTGGGATCGTCGTAGCGACCGCGGATGACGTCGATGGAGTGGCGGAAGCCGCGCAGGGAGATCCAGCCGAAATAGAACGAATAGTAGATGCCGCCTAGGACGAGCACCCAGATGATGAGGGGAATTTTCGTCCCTAGGTCGGCGAAGAGAACACCAGCCATCGCCGAGACGATGGAGCCAAACGCGGCATCCAAGTTGGCGATGGCCGCCTGAATCCAGTTTTGGTCGGCTTCTTGGGCTAGAGCGGGGGCGGTGGTCCACAAAATCAGGGCAGCGGCGTAGAATAAGCGCATGGGATATTTTCCTCTCGAAGGATTAGCGATTCTTACCGTTATCGTTGAGCAGTTGATCTAGTTGAGCGCGTTTTTCGGGGGCCATATGCGCTGCGTTTTCGGCCGTGGGGAAGTGGCCTTCGGCGACTTCTCGGCAGTACGTTTTGAACATTTCGATCCAATCCTGGCGCGCTTGGCCGTAGGCTTTGGTCAGGAGTAGGTCTTCTTCGTTGAGGCCGACGAGGTCGTGGACGATCAGCACTTGGCCGTCGCAATAGCGGCCAGCGCCAATGCCGATGACTGGAATTTTGAGCCGCTCGGTGACGGCTCGGGCCGCTTCTTCAGTGACCATTTCCAAAACTAGGGAGAATACGCCGACGTCCTCCAAGCGCAGGGCTTGCTCGACGAGGGCTTTGGCCCCCTTCGGCCCCTTGCCGTGAAACTTGGGTACGGTGCCGCGCCGGTCGCTGAACAGGTAGAATTCGCGGGCCTGGGACTGCGGAGTAAACCCGAGATGGCCGACGACCGGAATGCCGGCGTCAACGATGGCTTTTAGCTGCGGCAAGACCGGCAGGCCGCCCTCTAATTTGACGCCTTCGGCCCCGCCTTCCTGCACCAAGCGTCCGGCGTTTTTGACTGCGGTCTCGACCGACGGCTGAAAGGACATGAAGGGCAGGTCGGCGAGGAGAAAGGCCCGGCGCACAGCCCGGCGCACAGCCCGCAGGTGGTGGAGGATATCTTCCATGGTCACCTGTTGCGGACCGCGATAGCCCAAGACATTGGTACCCACGGAGTCGCCGACCAAGATCACGTCGAGGCCGGCTTCGTCTTGCAGCGCGGCCGTGGGGTAGTCGTAGGCCGTCAACATGCAGATCTTTTGGCCGCGCTCCTTTTTGGACTGGAGCGAAGAAACAGTGATTTTATTGGTCGTCGTCGCCATGGCAGCGGAGGGGCAAGTTTACAGGCGATAGTATAGAGCGGCGCACCCTGCGCGGCAAGCCTATAGGCGGCTCGCCTTGCTTGGGCGAATCATTTGGCACAGCTTCACCTTTATGCAGGGAAAATTCGATTTTATTCACGCCGAGTTGACGCGGCGGCAACAGGCCGGGCAGATGCGGTCGCTGCGGACCTACGAGCCGTGCGGCGGCGCGCGCGTTCGCGCCGATGGCCGCGAGTTGGTCAATTTTAGCTCCAACGACTATCTCGGCTTGGCGTCGCACCCGCTGTTGCAGGCGCGGGCCGTTGAGTTCGTCAAGCGCTACGGGGCCGGTGCCACGGCCTCGCGCTTGATTTGTGGTTCCCAGCCGGGCTTTGCCCAAGTGGAGCAGACCTTGGCTAAGCTCAAGCAGGCCGAGCGGGCGCTGGTGCTCAATTCCGGCTATCAGGCCAATGTTTCGCTGCTGCCGACGCTGGTCGATCGGCGCGCGCTCATCCTGCTCGACCGGCTCTGCCACAACAGTTTAGTCCAAGGGGCGGTTTTGGGGCGCTGTCGGATGCGGCGCTACCGCCACGGCGATTTGGATCACCTGCGCGCTCTGCTGGCGGAAAGCGCGGGGGCGGAACATTCGCGCCGGGTGATTGTCACCGAGTCAGTGTTTAGCATGGACGGCGATGTCAGCGACATTGACGCACTCGTCGAGTTAGCCGGAGAATTCGACGCGCTGCTGGTCATCGACGAAGCGCACGCCACGGGCGTTTTGGGCGAGCGGGGGATGGGGCTGACGTGCGGCAAGGCTGTGGACGTATGCATCGGCACGTTCGGCAAAGCGCTCGGATCTTTTGGGGCGTACGTGGCCTGCGGCGAGAAGCTGTGGGAGTACTTGGTCAACTGCTGCCCAGGATTCATCTATACGACCGCACTGCCACCAGCCATCTTGGGAGCAGTGGATGCGGCGCTAGATCTGGTGCCGCAGATGGATGCCCAGCGCCGGACATTGCTCGCCCATGCCGACTACTTGCGCGGCGCGCTCAGGGCACAAGGATGGGACACGGGCGCGGCGACCGCACAGATCGTACCGCTGATGGTGGGTGCGGAGGACGAAGCGCTGGCTCTGAACGCTTATCTAGAAGAAAACGGCGTCCTCGCGGTGGCCATACGCCCTCCTACGGTCGAGCCGGGCCGGGCGCGGATTCGCTTGGCGCTCAGCGCCCTGCACCAGCAGAGCGACCTCGATATGCTAATTGAATTGCTACAGCGGTGGCGCGATGGCCGTCGTTGACGTGGTCGCCCAACACGGGTGGGGCTTTGGCGCTTGGTGCTGGGATCGCTGGCGGGATGTCTTGCCCGCTAACTTCGTGCTGCACTGCCTAGACCGAGGGTATTTTGGCCCAGCTATGGCGGTCGAGGTCCAGCCACGCATCGTCTTGGCGCACTCTCTCGGCTTGCACTTGTTGCCACCGCAGCTATGTGCGGCGGCGGAGTTGATTGTGGTCATCAGCGGCTTTCACAGCTTTCACTCTCCGTGCGACCGCAAGGCCCGGCGCTCGCGCCGCACCGTAGAGCAGATGCTGGCGCGCTTGGAGCGCGAGCCAGCGGCTTTGTTGGCCGATTTTTACGCCCGTTGTGGTGCGCCGTCGGACAGCTATCGGTCCGGGACTGTTGACGCCGACAGCTTGCGCCGCGATTTGCAATTGTTGCAGGAGAGCGTGCTTGAACCAGCCGCGATACCGGCCGCAGCACAGGTGCTCATTTTGCACGGCAGCCGCGATCGCGTGGTGCCCGTGGAGCGGGCCGAGGAGTTGCGCGAGATGCTGCCCAACAGCGAGCTTGCCATCGTCGCAGAGGCGGGCCACGCGCTGCCCTTGACGCATGTTCGCGCGTGTTGGGAACAAGTTGAACGGGCTTGGCGCGGGATGCGACCTGTATGACGGAAGCGAGTTTCAAAGCGCGCGTCGTGGAGAATTTCTCCCGCAGTGCCTCGACGTACGACTGCCACGCCGAGGAGCAGCGCGCTGGGGCTGCTACTTTGGCTAAATGTGCTGCCGAGTGCGCCGAAGACCTAGTAGAAGGCCCAGTGCTCGAAATCGGTTGCGGCACGGGCTTTTTGAGCGCATCCTTGGCTGCGCTTTTTCCCGGGCGTCGCTTGGAACTGACCGACCTTGCGCCGGCCATGGTCGCGCATTGTCGGCAGAAAATGGTCGCTGAGGCCGCCCATCCAGACCTCTACTACCGGGTCTTGGACGGGGAACAGCTAGCAAGTGAGGGACGCTACGCCTTGATCTGCGCCAGCTTTGTGGTTCACTGGTTCGCCGATTTGCGCGCCGGACTACAGCAGCTACTGACCGCGCTCAAACCCGGCGGGCGATTGCTGTGCTCCTATCCGGGGGCGGGGTCGTACGCCGAATGGCACCACCAATGTACGCGGCAAGGCGTCCCCTGTAGTGCCAACGCCTTGCCCGACTTAGCCGCTGTCGCCCGCGTATTCGCCGACGAGCCGGTTGCCGTGCGCCAATGGGAACAGATGATTGCACTGCGCTTTCCGACCGCGCGCGCTTTTTTGCGCCACTTCAAGGGCACGGGAGCCCACACGTCGGCGCGGCTGAGCACCCTTGGACCTGCGCAATTGCGCCAGTTCTTGAACGGCTGGGATCGCGACTGCCCCAATGGCGTGGAGATTACATGCGCTATTCATTATTTGATTATCGAGAAAGCGAGGGATTGTGGCGGCTGAACTTCCCCCGCGCTTGTTCGTCACCGGTACGGATACGGGCGTCGGCAAGTCCTATGTGGCGGCACTGCTGGCCGTGGGGTTGGAGGCCGCCTATTGGAAGCCCGTGCAAAGCGGGGCTGATGCGGACGCCGATTGGGTGCGGCGCGTCACCGGTCTGCCGGCCGAGCGCGTCCTGTCGGAGACCTATCGCCTGCGCGAACCCCTGTCGCCGCACGAGGCGGCTCGGCGCGAGGGCGTGCAGATCGAGATGAGCCGTTTCGCACTGCCCGTGCAAAAGCGCTTGATCGTCGAAGGAGCTGGTGGAGTTATGGTGCCGCTCGACGACCGGCACCTGATGGTCGATCTGATGGTCGATCTGGGGCTGCCGGTGCTGGTGGTGGCGCGCAGCGAATTGGGCACCATTAATCACACGCTATTGACGCTGGACCAGTTGCGCCGCCGAGGTTGCCCGCTCTTGGGCGTGGTGGTCAATGGTCCCCCAAACCCAGCCAACTGCCAAGCTATCGCGCACTACGGAGAGGTGCCTGTGCTGGCTGTAATCGACCGCCGGGTAGAGCTGTCGCCCGCCAAGGTCCGGGCGCTTTTTGCCCGCTATTTTGGCCATCATGGCTGAGCGTACTTCTCACGTGTGGTCGCCTTTTACCCAGATGAAGGCAGCGTTGCCAGTGCAGCAGGTGCGCGCTGGCCGCGGGGCAGTGCTAGAACTGGAGGATGGGCGGCAGATCCTCGACTGCATTTCGAGCTGGTGGGTGACCTTGCACGGCCACGGTCAGCCCAAAATCGCCGCCGCGGTGGCCGAGCAGGCCAAAGAGTTAGAACAGGTAATAGCCGCCGGATTTACCCATCGCCCCGCCGAAGAGTTGGCCCGGCGGTTGGTGGATGCCTTGCCCGTGCCGCTAAAGTGGGTTTTCTACTCGGACGACGGCTCGACGGCCGTGGAAGTCGCGCTCAAGCTGGCCTATCAGTTTTGGCGCAATCAGGGCGAGCGAGATCGCACGCGCTTTCTGCGTTTCGAGGGGGCCTATCACGGCGACACGTTCGGGGCGATGTCGGTGGGGGAGCGCTCGCTTTTTACGCGTCCTTTTGCCGACTTGCTCTTTCCGACGGACGCCGTGCCCTTTCCGGCCACTTGGGAGGGCGATGGAGAAGTAGAGGCCAAAGAGGCGCGGGCACTTGCGCGACTGGAGGAGCTGTTGGCACGCCATCCCAACCAGTACGCAGCCATGATACTTGAGCCGCTAGTGCAAGGTGCCGGAGGCATGCGGATGTGCCGACCGCACTTTCTCTCGGCTGTGCAGGCGCTTTTGCGCCAATGGGATGTGTTGGACATTTACGACGAAGTGCTGACCGGATTTGGTCGCACCGGGGCGCTCTTCGCCTGCGAGAAAGCCGCGACCCAACCGGATATCATCTGCTTGGCCAAGGGGCTGACCGGTGGTTTTTTACCTATGGCGGCCACCGTTTGCAGCGAGCGGATTTTCGCGGCTTTCTATCACGATGACCCGACTAAAGCCTTCTATCACGGGCACTCCTATACGGCCAATCCCTTGGGCTGCGCGGCTGCGCTGGCCTCGCTGGATTTGCTGGCTGGCGAGCCTTTTCGTCGGCTAGCGACTTGGCAGCGCGAGGAAGTGGTGCGGCTGCGCAGCCACCCACGGCTCAAGCGGGTGCGGGTGTGCGGTACGATTGTGGCGGCGGATGTGATTGTCGAAGGCGAGGAAGGATACCTGCACGAGGTGGGGCCGCTGCTGAGGGAGCGATTTTTGGCGCGGGGATTCCTGCTGCGGCCACTGGGCAATAGCGTGTACGTGCTGCCGCCCTACTGCATTGAGCGGTCTCAGCTAGCCTCGATCTACGATTGCTTCTGCGAGTTGATCGACGCGCTCTGAAGCACTTTGCGGTGGCCGCGCTTCTAGGTCGAGCAGGTCGAAAAGGGCTTGATCGGCGTCGGTGCCAGGGTGGGGCGTCGTCAGCAGGCGGTCGCCCGAGAAGATGGAATTGGCTCCAGCTAGAAAGCACAGAGCTTGTTCGGCTGTCGAGAGTTGGTCGCGGCCAGCCGAGAGGCGCACCATGGCCGTGGGAAAGAGGATGCGGGCGCAAGCGATCATGCGGACGAGCTCCCACGCGGTCACTTTTTCGCGGTCGCCGAGCGGCGTGCCGTCGATGGGTACTAGGGCGTTGACCGGTATGGATTCCGGCGGCGTTGGTAGTTGCAAGAGCGAGCAGAGCAGGTCAATGCGGTCGTCTTCGCTTTCGCCCATGCCCAAGATGCCGCCGCAGCAGACCGATATCCCGGCGCGACCGACGTGGCCTAGGGTTTCGATGCGGTCGCGATAGGTGCGGGTGGAGACGATTTCGGGGTAGTAGTTTTCTCCGGTGTCCAAGTTGTGGTTGTACGCGTGGAGGCCGGCTTCCCGCAACTGGCGGGCTTGGTCGGCGGTGAGCATGCCCAACGTGCAGCAGACTTCCATGCCGGTGTCCGCGACCGTGCGCACCATGTCCAACACGCGGTCGAATTCCGCGCCGTCGCGGACTTGCCGCCAGGCCGCGCCCATGCAGAAGCGCGTGCTCCCGGCGGCGGCGGCGCGCTTGGCGGCCTCGCGCACAGCGTCTAGCGACAGCAGGTCTTGGCGTTCGAGGCCCGTATCGAAGTGGGCCGATTGCGAGCAATAGCTGCAATTTTCAGGACAGCCGCCGGTCTTGATCGACAGCAGGGTGCAGACTTGTACTTGCCGCGGGTCGTGGTGCTCGCGGTGGACGTTTGCGGCGCGGTATATGAGGTCGAGTATGGGGCTTTTGTAAAGAGCGGCGATTTCCTCGCGCGTTGTGGGCGCATTCAGGCTCATAATTCCTCGATCAGTTGGTGAATGAGCGTCTAAAATCCGAGGTTTCACCCGATTTGGCAAGGTCTAGCCCACGTCTTCTACGCAAATGTCTTGCTCCATCGCGTTTCTTGGCTTTTATTTTTAGGCTGTTTGCGGAGGTAAACGGGCTAGACGGCGCGCCCGCGCTTTGAATATCTGGCCGATTATGAGACATAAAGACTCTTTAACGACAAATTAATGCCCTGTTTTTCTTGACGGATGGGACTGGCTGGCTTAAACTGGCCAGATATAGTGATATTTACTTTTGAAAGGGGATCGCGCAGCACGCATAATGGCCAGTAATAAAATTGTAATAAAAAAAGGATTAGACCTGCCCATTACTGGTGCGCCGGAGCAAGTGATCGACGACGGCCCAGCGATTGGGAAGGTGGCTGTCTTGGGACCGGACACTATCGACCTGCGGCCGACGATGGCCGTAAACGAGGGCGATTCGGTCAAAAAGGGGCAGTTGCTCTTCGAGAACAAAAGGGCTCCGGGGGTGCGCTATACGTCGCCGGCGAGCGGCAAAGTGATCGCCATCCATCGCGGTGCCAAACGCGTCTTGCTCTCGGTCGTCATTGAGGTTGCTGGGGACGAGGAAGAGCGCTTTGAGCAACACACGCGCACGGCACCCGATCAGCTAAGCCGCGAGCAGGTGCGTGAGACCTTGGTAGCGTCCGGTCTCTGGACCGCGCTGCGCACGCGGCCCTACAGCAAGGTGCCCGCACCCGATAGTGCGCCGCACTCGATTTTCGTCACCGCAATGGATACCAGTCCTCTCGCAGCCGATCCTCAAGTAGTGCTCCGCGCGCACGAAGACGACTTTGCTCGGGGTCTGACGATACTGGGCAAGCTCACCGATGGGCCGGTCTATGCGTGCAAAGCACCCGGTGCGAGCATCTCAACCGACGGTGCCCAAGTCGTCGAATTTGCCGGACCGCATCCCGCGGGATTGCCCGGCACCCACATCCACTTTCTCGATCCGGTCGGGGCGGCCAAGACCGTCTGGTACATCGGCTACCAAGACGCGGTGGCCTGTGGTAAGCTCTTTGCCACCGGCTCGTTGTGGACTGAGCGCGTCGTGGCTTTGGGCGGTCCCCAAGTGGAGCAGCCGCGCCTGTTGCGCACCCGCCAAGGAGCCTGCCTGAGCGAGCTGACGGCGGGCCAGCTCAAGCCGGGCGAGAATCGGGTCATTACTGGGTCGGTGCTATCAGGTCGGAGCGCGTCCGGCCCCGGCCCCTTGGATTTCCTCGGGCGCTACCACACACAGGTCTCCGTGCTCGCCGAGGGACGCGAGCGCGAGTTTTTAGGGTGGCAGAAACCGGGCGTTGATAAGTTTTCCATCAAGAATGTCTTTGCCTCCAAGCTGCTGCCCAGCCGGTTGTTCGACTTTACTACCTCGACCGAAGGCAGCGACCGGGCCATGGTGCCGATCGGCTCGTACGAGCAGGTGATGCCGTTGGACATCCTCGCGACCTTTCTCCTCCGCGCTCTCATTGTCGAGGATACGGACCGCGCCCAAGCCCTCGGCTGTCTGGAGTTGGACGAGGAGGACTTGGGGCTGTGTACTTTTGCGTGCCCCGGCAAGTACGAATACGGACCTATGCTGCGGCGAAATTTGGAGAGAATTGAAAGAGAAGGATAGACGCATTCAATGAAGGTTTTGCGAGATCTGCTCGACCAAGCCGAGCCCCTCTTCCACAAGGGGGGACGGCTGGAAAAGTTCTACGCTCTATACGAGGCAGCCGATACATTTTTATATACGCCTGGTCGCGTTACGGAGGGGCCGACGCACGTGCGCGACGGCATTGACCTCAAGCGCACCATGATTACGGTCGTCGTCGCGCTCGTTCCCTGCATTTTCATGGCTATGTGGAACACGGGCTATCAGATCAACTCGGCTATGCAGCAGATGGGGGCGGCGACAACGGGCGAATGGCGCGGGATAATCATCGACATCCTCGGCATCGGCTACAATCCCAGTAACCCGTTGGCCAACGTATTCCACGGCTTCCTCTATTTCTTTCCAGTCTTTTTGGTGTGCAATATGGTGGGCGGTCTGTGGGAGGGGCTTTTTGCGATGGTTCGCAAGCACGAGATCAACGAGGGCTTCTTGGTCACGGGCATGCTCTTTCCCTTGACCCTGCCGCCGACGATCCCCCTGTGGCAGGTGGCCATTGGCATTAGTTTCGGCGTGGTAATAGGTAAAGAGGTCTTCGGCGGCACCGGCAAAAATTTCCTCAATCCAGCGCTGACCGGGCGGGCTTTTCTCTATTTTGCATATCCCGTCGAGATCACCGGCGATGCGGTCTGGGTCGCGGTTGATGGCTTTACGTACGCTACCCCGCTAGGGGCCGCTGCGGCCGACGGCATGGTGGCCGTTACCGACTCGGTGACTTGGATGCAGGCCTTCTTAGGCACGATCCCCGGGTCTATGGGCGAAACATCGACCCTAGCCTGTCTGATCGGCGCAGCCATCCTCATCGCAACTAGGGTCGGCTCTTGGCAAATCATCGTCAGCATGACGGTGGCGACGGTAGTATGCGCCGAATTGCTGTACGCGATTGGCAGCAATACCAACCCGATGTTCCAGATGAACGCGGCTTGGCATTTGGTGCTGGGCGGCTACGCCTTTGGCTGCGTCTATATGGCGACGGATCCGGTGTCGGCGACCATGACCCCGGCCGGTCGTTGGGCGTACGGGGCGCTCATAGGCTTTATGACCGTGCTGATCCGCGTGATCAATCCGGCCTTTCCCGAGGGCGTAATGCTGGCCATTCTCTTTGGCAATGTCTTCGCGCCCGCGATCGACTACGTGGCAATACAAGCCAACATCAAGCGCAGGCTGGCCCGCACCGCCGTCAGTTCTTAGGAGAGATAGACAAAGTGGCTAACGATTCAGTTGGTAGAACATTCGGCGTGGCGCTCGGCGTTTGCCTCGTCTGCTCGGTGCTGGTATCGGCGGCGGCGGTGTCACTGCGGCCGACCCAGGCGGTCAACAAGACGCTCGACAAGAAACGCAATATTCTGATGGCCGCGGGTCTGCTGAAATCCGGCGAGGTCGCCAGCGGCGAGCGCATCGATGAGTTATATCAGAATATAAATACCCGCGTCGTCGATTTGGCGACTGGGGAATACGTCGATGGCGTTGACCCGATTGAGTACGACCAGCGGCGGGCGGCCAAGGACCCGGCGCAGAGCGAGGTGGTACCGGACGATGTGGATATTGCCAACGTCAAGCGCCGCGCACTCCATGCCTCGGTGTACTTGGTCTCGCAAAAGGGCAAGATCAAAAAGGTCATTCTGCCCGTCCACGGCTTGGGGCTGTGGTCAACCCTCTATGGATTTGTGGCCCTTGATGCTAGGGACCTCAATACCATCCGCGGGCTGGTGTACTACGAACACGCCGAGACTCCAGGTTTGGGAGGCGAGGTCGATAACCCGAGTTGGAAGGCCCTCTGGGACGGCAAAAAGGCCTTTGACGAAAGCGGTGCCGTGCGCATTGAGGTGATCAGGGGCAAGGTCGTCCAGGGACGGCCCGAAACCCAGTATCAGGTCGATGGGCTGTCGGGTGCCACTATTACCTCGCGCGGCGTCAGAGACATGCTGCGCTACTGGTTGGGTGCGGAATCCTTTGGGCCGTATCTAGCTAAGCTCAAAGAACGAGGAGTTAGTTAAAATGGCTGACAAACCAAGAGACGTCCTCTTTAGTCCGCTCTTTGACTCCAATCCCATTGCCTTGCTGAGCCTCGGCATATGCTCGGCGCTGGCCGTGACGACTAAGCTGGAAACCACCGTCACCATGTGCTTGGCGGTCATTTTCGTGCTCTGTTGTTCCAACATGGCCGTCAGCGTGATCCGCAACTACATCCCGGCCAATATCCGCATTATCGTGCAGATGACGATCATCGCCTCGCTGGTGATTATCGTCGATCAGTTCCTGCGCGCCTATGCCTTTGATATCAGCAAACAGCTCTCGGTCTTCGTCGGCCTGATTATCACTAACTGCATTATCATGGGGCGAGCCGAGGCTTTCGCCTCGCAGAACGGTCCTGGACTGAGCTTTCTCGACGGTTTGGGCAATGCCTTGGGCTACAGCGTCATTCTGCTGGTCGTCGGCATATTGCGCGAGCTATTTGGATCGGGTTCGCTCTTTGGGGTACCAATGTTCGCATTGGCCGCCGAGGGGGGTTGGTACGCACCCAACGGCCTGATGCTTTTGCCGCCGAGTGCGTTTTTCATCATTGGCTTGTTTATATGGGCGCTCAGGACCTGGAAGAACGATCAGGTCGAGGAGGAGTAACCAAACATGGTCGAAGCCTATCTGAACATATTTATGAAGTCCGTGTTCGTCGAGAACATGGCGCTGGCCTTCTTTTTAGGGATGTGTACTTTTCTAGCGGTCTCCAAGGAGGTGCAGACGGCGTTCGGGCTTGGGATCGCCGTAGTCGTGGTACAGACGGTTACGGTCCCAGCCAACAACCTAATCTACCAGTACCTGCTCAAGGAAGACGCTCTGGCGTGGGCGGGCTTGAGTGGGGTAGATCTGACCTTTGTGGGGCTGATTAGCTACATCGGCATCATCGCCGCGATGGTGCAGATCCTCGAGATGTTTCTCGACAAGTTCGTGCCGGCCCTCTACAATGCGCTGGGGATCTTCCTGCCCTTGATTACCGTTAATTGCGCGATTCTGGGTGGTTCGCTGTTCATGGTCGAGCGCGACTACAACTTAGGCGAGAGCGTGGTCTTTGGCTTTGGCTCGGGCTTTGGTTGGGCATTGGCTATCGTCGCGCTCGCGGGCATCCGCGAGAAGATGAAGTACAGCGACGTGCCCCCAGGGCTGCGTGGCCTCGGGATTACCTTCATTACGGTGGGCCTGATGTCTTTGGCCTTTATGTCCTTTTCCGGTATTCAGCTCTAAAAGGAAAGAGCGTCTTATGACTGAAGTTATTTCCGGCGTCGGCATGTTCACCGGCGTAGTATTGGCCCTAGTGACCATAATTTTGGTAGCCCGCTCCCGGCTGGTGCCCAGCGGAAACGTGCGGATCCTCATCAACGACGACGAGAGCAAGGCCCTTTCCGTTCCAGCAGGGGGCAAGCTGCTCAACGTGCTGGCCGACAACAAGGTCTTCGTGTCTTCGGCCTGCGGCGGCGGTGGCACCTGCGCCCAGTGCAAGGTGAATATCTACGAGGGTGGTGGCGATATCTTGCAGACCGAGACCAGCCACATTACCAAGCGCGAGGCGCGCGAGGGCGTGCGGCTTTCCTGTCAGGTCAACGTCAAGCAAGACATGAAGATCGAAGTGCCGCCCGAAGTGTTCTCGGTCAAAAAGTGGGAGTGCGAAGTAGTATCCAACGACAATGTGGCGACCTTTATCAAGGAATTTGTCGTCAAGCTCCCCGAGGGCGAAACGCTGGATTTCCAGCCCGGCGGCTTTATCCAGATCGAAGTGCCGCCCTTCGAGTGCGACTTCAAGGACTTTGAGGGCATTGACGAGCGTTTCCATCCCGATTGGGACCGCTTCAACGTGTGGGACTTCAAGCTGGTCAATACGGAGCCCGTCTTTCGCGCTTATTCAATGGCCAATCACCCAGCCGAAGGCGACATCATCATGCTCAACATCCGCATCGCCACTCCACCGCCCGACCGCGAAAAGGGCGGCTGGATGGACGTGCCGCCCGGCATTGCCTCTTCCTATGTGTTCAGCCGCAAACCGGGCGACATGGTGACGATCTCGGGGCCTTTTGGCGAATTTTTCATTCAGGAAACCGACCGCGAGATGGTCTATATCGGCGGTGGCGCGGGCATGGCACCGCTGCGGTCGCATCTATACCACCTCTTCCACACGCTCAAGACGGGGCGCAAGGTGTCCTATTGGTACGGGGCGCGCAATCCCAACGAGGTCTTCTACGAGGATCACTTCCGCAAAATCGAAGAGGAGTTTCCCAATTTCACCTTCCACATCGCCATGTCTGAGCCGCGGCCAGAGGACAATTGGGACGGCTATGTGGGCTTTATTCACCAGGTAGTGTACGACCATTATCTCAAGGATCATCCCGCCCCTGAAGACGTCGAATATTACCTGTGTGGCCCGCCGCTGATGCTCGGAGCCGCGCTCGGGATGCTCGACGATCTAGGCATTGAAGAGGAAATGATCCGCTTCGACGAGTTTTAAGTCGGGAGGAATGCAGGATGACTGTAAGCATGCTTATCGCCGCGTTCGCCGCGTTCGGACTGGTTATGGCCGCCATGGCCGTCGGCGTGATCTTCAGCAATCGCCGCCTCCAAGGCTCGTGCGGAGGGCTGGGCACTATGCGCGATGCGTTGGGCGAGCCTATGTGCGAGTGCGGTCAGGCTCCCGGCTCGTGCGGGGATGCCGAGTCGAAAACGAGCTGAGCACTGTCGTCAGCTTTGATCTAGCGGCGGGCGGTGGTCCGCCGTTTTTCTTTACTTGTAGAAATATGGTCGCCAAAAAAAAGACCGGGGCGTATGCCGAGATCGGCCCTTACGTCAGTCTGGGGATTCAATTCGCGGCGACGATCCTGATTTTTGTGTTTCTCGGCTGGTGGCTCGACGACAAATTTGCAACTACGCCACTCTTTCTCGTGTTGGGCACCCTGCTCGGCGCGGGTGGTGGATTTTACAAACTCTATCGGACGCTGATGGACTTAGATGAGCGGCGCAAGCGGGAGGACGGATCGTGAATTGGGACAGCATCGCCGCTGGCTTGGCGGTCGCCGGAGTCAACGGCGCACTCGCGCTGGCGGCAATTCGCTGGGGATGGGGCAAGGGCATGCAGACCTTTGTGATCGCCTTCTTCGGGGGGATGATCGCGCGATTGATCGCGGTGGCCGTCCTGTCGGTAGTGGTGCTCAGATGGGCTGAGATCCATGCCGAAAGTTACTTCGTCGCGCTAGTGGCTGCGTACTTGCTTTTTCTCGCGTTTGAAATCTTTTACGTACTCAAATTACAAGGCCGTTCAAAACCCTAGAAGCGCCCGCGAGGTGTTGACAGGAATTTACGGCCTAATTAATTTATTCGGTTGGTTACTGCGACAGATTCCCTCCGAATTTTAGATATTTCACAAGGCAGTAAATGGCTGGCGAAACGCAGGCGGCAGATGCCGCAAATGCGCAAGTGGACATCATAGGGCACATTTTAGATAGTCCCTATATTGAATTGCCCTTTGTCGACTTTGTCGATTTTCATCACCTGCTCGCAGGCAAAGTTTCTCTTCCTTCGCTAGAGCTTTTCGGCATCGACCTCTCCATCACCCGGCACGTAGTGATTATGTGGGTGGCGAGCATCCTGCTCATAGTGCTCATGCTCAGGGCCTTCCGCAAACCGCGTACTGTGCCTTCGGGTCTGGCCAATTTCTTCGAAGCCATCGTCCTCTTTCTGCGCGACGAGGTCGTATTGCCCATCATGGGCGAGGACGGCAAAAAGTATCTGCCTTTTTTGCTGACGCTTTTCTTTTTCATCCTGTTTTGCAACCTGCTGGGACTAGTTCCCTACAGTGCTACCGCCACTGGCAACATCAGCGTCACGGCGGGTCTGGCCCTCTGCTCCTTTTTGGTCATGCTAGGGGCCGGCATTGCCAACAACGGATTGTTCGGCTACTTCAAGAGCCTGATCCCTTCCGGGGTGCCGCCGGTGCTGCTCATCATTTTGATTCCCGTAGAATTGATTGGTTTGTTGGTCAAGCCCTTTGCTTTGTGCGTGCGTCTTTTCGCCAATATGACCGGCGGCCACGTGGCGATTTTGGTTTTCTTGGGCTTGATTTCCATTCTGCAAAGTGAGTGGATCGCCATTGGGTCTGTGCCCTTTGCAGTGGCGATTTACATGCTCGAAATTTTCGTTGGATTCGTCCAAGCCTTTGTCTTTACCCTGCTATCGACGGTCTTTATTAGCATGGCTGCTCATCCAGACCATTAGCAGGGGTTCACACCGTTCACAAGAGGGAGTATTTGGCTATGGAATTTGCGTACATGGGTGCCGGAATTGGCATGGGGCTTTGCGCTATTGGCGCGGGTTTGGGTATCGGCCTGCTGGCTGGCAAAGCACTGGAGGGCGTCGCCCGCCAGCCCGAAGCCGTAGGTGATATCCGCACCAACATGATCCTGACGGCCGCTTTGGTCGAGGGCGTGGCCCTGATCGGCGAGGTGTTTTGCCTGCTGATCGTGCTGACCAAGTAGTACAAGCGCTATGTTACTCGATCCCCATGTGGGGCTCATAATATGGACGATCATCACCTTTTTGGTGGTGCTTTTTGTCCTCAAAAAATTCGCTTGGCCCCACCTTTTGGCGGCCCTCGACGAGCGCGAGAAACGCATCAGCGACGCGATCACCGGGGCTGAGCAGGCGCGCCAAGAGGCCGAAGAGGTCTTGCGCGAGCATCGGCAAAAGCTCGCCGCGGCTGATGAAGAGGCGCGGCAGCTCGTCGCCGAGGCCCGCGAGGCTGGGGCAAACGTGCGGCAGACAATCGTCTCCCAAGCGCGGGAAGAGGCGGAGCGGATGCTCGACCAAGCGCGGACCAGTATCGAAAGCGAAAAGCGCGCTGCCATCGCCGAGTTGCGCCGCGAGACGGCCAATCTCGCGGTTCAAGCTGCTGGTGCGCTAATCGACGCCAATTTGGACGACGAGAAAAACCGCGGCCTCGTCGATGACTTTATAGCCAGAATTCCCGAATCCAATTGAACGCCATTGTGCGAGTAGGACCATGAACGCACCCGAAGTAGTGCGACGCTACGCGGTTACGCTGCTGGAAGCCGCCGATGAAACGGGCGCAACCGCGGCGGTGCAGCGCGACGTCGAGCGGCTTTTGGAGACCGTGCGCCAATCCGGCGAACTGGCCGAGTTTTTGGCCAATTCTCTAGCCGACAGCCAGGCGCAAGCCAATGTCCTAGGAGAGATTTTCAGCGGTAAGGTCGAGGTGCTGACCCTGAATTTTCTCCGGCTCATGGCAGTTAGGGGCCGCGCCCCTATCATTGGCGCAGCACTCGGAAATTTTCTCGATCAGGTCGCCGAGCGCGAGGGCATAATCAGCGCTGAGGTGCGCTCGGCTGTGGCGCTGAGTGAAGAGCAATGCCAGCGCCTACAGGAGCGCTTAGAGCACCGCAGCGGCCGCACCGTGCGCTTAGACGTCCAAGTCGATGCCAGTTTGCGGGGCGGCGCAATCGTCCGCGTCGGCGACACCGTATTCGACGGCAGTGTGAACACCTATCTAGAGCGCCTACAAGCGCGTCTGGCCGGTTAGTCAGCAGGAGGATTTATGGCCACCGAAACGATGGTTCAGCCCGATGAGATTTCCCAAATTCTCAAGCAACAGCTACTGGGCTTTGAAAAAGAAATAGACGTATTCGAGACGGGTACCGTGCTCTATGTCGGCGATGGCACGGCCCGCGTCCACGGCCTGAGCAACGTGCGGGCCACTGAATTGGTGGAATTCCCCCACGGCATTATGGGCATGGCCCTCAACCTCGAAGAAGACAACGTCGGCTGTGTGCTCTTCGGCGAGGACACCCTGATCAACGAAGGCGACCAAGTAAAGCGCACCGACCGCATCGTCGAGGTGCCGGTGGGCGAGGCCCTCTTGGGGCGGGTCGTCAATCCCTTGGGTATGCCCATTGACGGCAAGGGCGACATCCAAGCGGACGAGAGCGTGCCGGTCGAGCGCAAAGCCCCGGGCGTCATCGACCGCCAGCCGGTTAGCGAAGCCCTGCAGACGGGCATTAAAATCATCGACTCGACCGTTCCCATTGGGCGCGGCCAGCGCGAGTTGATCATCGGCGACCGCCAGACGGGCAAGACGGCCATTGCCGTTGACACCATCATCAACCAGCGCGACCAAGACGTCAAGTGCATCTACGTGGCCATCGGCCAGAAGGCCTCGAC
Organism: Candidatus Latescibacterota bacterium; assembly: GCA_022820705.1. Classification (GTDB taxonomy): domain Bacteria; phylum Latescibacterota; class UBA2968; order UBA8231; family UBA8231. The sequence goes on from JAJEEZ010000158.1 coordinate 19,490, forward strand.
CGTGGCCAAGTTGGTGGCCGAACTAGAGGCCAATGGTGCCATGGAGTACACTATCGTGGTCTCGGCCACGGCGTCCGATCCGGCACCTTTGCAGTTTTTGGCACCCTATGCCGGTGCTTCGATGGTCGAGTACTTCCGCGACAATGGTCAGCACGCCCTGATCATCTACGACGATCTGTCCAAACAGGCTTGGGCCTACCGCGAGATGTCGCTGATCTTGCGTCGGCCCCCGGGCCGCGAAGCCTATCCGGGAGAATTGTTCTACTTGCACTCGCGCCTGCTGGAGCGCGCGGCCAAGATGAGCGATGAGCAGGGCGGCGGATCGCTGACGGCCCTGCCGATTATCGAGACTCTCGAAGGCGACGTATCGACTTTTATACCCACCAACGTCATCTCGATTACCGATGGCCAGATCCTGCTCAAGCCCGAGTTGTTCTACTCGGGCAACAGGCCGGCCATGGACGTGGGTGCCTCGGTGTCGCGCGTGGGCAGCGATGCCCAGACTAGGGCGATGAAAGCAGTGGCCAGGACCATCAAGGGCGATATTTCGCGCTACAACGAAGTCAAGGCGTTCGCTCAATTCGGCACTTCGGGCTTGGACCAAGGCACGCGCAATCTGCTCAATCGCGGCGAGAAGCTGATGGAAATCCTCAAGCAGGATCAGTTCTCTCCGCAGTCGCTGGCCGAACTGACGGTTTCGCTGTCGATCATCGACCACGTACTCGATCTGCCCACGGCCGACCTAGGCCGCTTTGAGGCCGAGTTGCTGGCCTACATGCGGGATCGCCAGTCCGAGCTTATGAAGGAGATCTACGAGAGTCGCGATTTGAGTGACGAAACTAGGGAAAAGCTCGACGCGGCGATCGAAGAATTCAAGGGTGGCTTCCGTCCCTCTGCGGGAGCTGACTAAGCGGTGGCTACCCTTCGCGAACTCAGGACGCGCGTCGCCAGCATCACCAATATCCAGCGCGTCACCAACGCCATGCAGATGGTGGCAGCGGCCAAGATGCGCCGTGCTCAGGCGGCGATTTTAGCTGCCCGACCGTACGCTCAGCGACTGGACCAAGTGCTGAAAGCGCTGCACCAGAGCGTCGATATCTACGAGCAGCCGCTCTTTGCGGTTCGCCCGGTCCAGCGCGTTGCGCTGGTGGTCATAACCTCTGATCGCGGCCTCTGCGGTGCCTTTAACACCAACCTGTGCCGCCGGGTCCAGGATGAGTTAGACGAGTATGCGGACGCCGAACCTGAGTTGATCACCATCGGCAACAAGGGCTGGGACTTCTTCAGCCATCGCGGGTACTCAATCTCCCGCCATCACGCCGATGTGTTCAACCAGCTCGAGTTAGTTCGCGCCGCTGATATAGCTCAGGATCTAACGAGTCGCTTTGTCACTGACCAGACCGACCGGGTGTTGCTTTGCTATAGCGAATACTCCTCTGTTACTTCCCAAGTGCCCACC
>JAJEEZ010000347.1:0-11883 GCA_022820705.1 Candidatus Latescibacterota bacterium
TCAATTTCGATCAACTGCCCAGTTTTAATCTTCTTAGTCCCGATCAGGGTTCCCACCACCGCCGGCAATCCATATTCCCGGGCGACGACCGCCCCATGACACAACGCCCCGCCTCTGTCGCTCACTAATCCTGCCCCAACGGCAAAAAGCGGCGTCCAATGAGGATTTGTCGTACCACAGACCAAGATTTCCCCCGGCTGTAGTGCCAACGCCTTGTCCAGATTCACGGCCACGCGCGCACGCCCTCTGACAATCCCCGGCGAAGCCCCTACGCCGCGCACCTCTCCCTTTGGCGCTTCAAGCGGGGTCGAAGGGCCCCAAAACAGATAATCTTCCTCTTCCGTCGGCGGCTCCTTACAAGCACCGAGGAAATCTGGCGGCGATAATTTCAACCGTCGATCAAATTCCCGTTGGCGTTCGACGACGCGCGCGCGCAACGGCTGACGCACGCCGAATCCCCAGAGGATGATTTCGTTCAGTTCTAGGTATTTGATCTCGCTCCGCTTCTTCTGGAGAATACCGCCTTTGATCATTCGGCGGCCTAGTTCATCGAAAAGCGGAAATATGTAATGAGCTGCGATCCCATCGACCCAGTAGTTGTGGTCCTCAGTAAGCGGATAATTGGCCAGAGCTACCTGCAAAAGTTCATCAAAAACCTCGCATTCCTGCTTTTTCAGCAGCGAACGCACATGCGCGGTAAATTGCTCCCGCTCTGCCGCCAGTTGGCGCAATTTCACGTGCGGATCTTCCACGCCCTGCTCGGCGTACTTGAGAACCAAGGACGCGAGAAATTCCGGTGTATCTTTCCAATAAGTCTCTAAGTACTGGTCGAAAATCTCTTTGAAGGTACCCTCAAGCCCGTCCCATCTGCCCTGCTTCTTACGCGACTGTAAGGCAGTCCTTAGAAGCTCTTCGTTGGTGGGAGTAAGGTGCTGTTGCAACTGCCACAGGAGATGTCCCTTCTCAACGCTCAAATTTGACTTCCCCTGTACCAACTTGTAGGGCTCGCTTTCCGCGGCATCGGGGAACCGTTTGCGATACCACTCCACCAAGTGCCCAACGGCCTCGACCGCGGTCCCGCCTAGATGCGCGTGCATTCTCGCGCATTCGCAATACCAAGGCAGTGCTTCGACCAGCACGCTGGCCAACTCGTCGTTGGACAGCGCCGACAGATCCAAGCTGCGGAAATAAGCCCGCTTCCGCTTGAGCTTAGGCAGCCATTCATTTTTCCAGAGTTCCGGTATCTCGCGCTCCGTTTTTTTGCGGGCGTCTTCTCGCTCCTTGCGGTTGCCGACTCTGAAAGGTTTTTCCGCCTCGTATGCGTAGCCGTTCACATAGATCCGCATAGGTAACGTGCCGCTGCCCGTCTCCCGCCGAGCTTTCGCCCAACCCTGCATCCAATACCATTCAAACGACTGATCGAGCGGCGTTTCCAGACTCCCCTTGCGCCAAGGCAATTCCGCATCTTTGGGATCGTCCCATTCCACCGACCAATCTCCTCCATCTTGCGCAAGGGTCGTCACCGGGCGGCATTGGAGCAAATACAGCTTCCCATCCTTGAAAGCGCATTCCAAGTCAACGGGCCACCCCATCCGAGCCTCCAGATCAACCGCGCTACGGCAGACCTCGCCGACTTGTTCGTCGGTTAGGGTTGGCCGCGACTGGTTATCTGCTGGCACGTCTATTTCGATCACGCCAGTGGACCCGGCGGCGCACATCCGCTCTTTCTTGGCCACGTTCCGCGTCTTGATCCGCAATTCCCGTTTGTCCACGTTGTACGTGTCGGGGACCGAACTGCCATCGACTAGCCCTTCTCCCAATCCCCAATATGCGTTGATGACGATCTCGCTTGGGTCGTTGGTGACTGGATTGGCGGTAAACGCGACTACTGAGGAGTCTGCGGCGACGAACTCCTGCACGAGAATGGCCAGATTCACCTCGTCTGCACTGGCCTCTGAGCGCTTGCGGTAGGCTGCGGCATGGGGCTGATAGGCCGCCGCCACGCACTCGGCTACCGCCGCAACCACGGCATCCATGCCCACGACGTTCAACAGAGTCTGATACTGGCCGGCAAAGGAACTAATCGCACCGTCCTCCGCCACAGCCGAGGATCGGACTGCTACCGCCGGTTCGGGAGTTCCGCAATGAGCGCCCAGTTCCGCGTACGCAGCTTCGATCTCCGCATAAAGGTCGGGAGGCAGCGATGCTTCGCCACTTTGCATCGGCATCACTCTCGACGTGGCACTGGGGGTGATACAAAACCCGGGCGGAACACGTCCGCCGCTATGTAGCTGGTTGAGGTTAGCCGCTTTACCGCCTACCAGTTCTCTCTTGCCGCTTGCAGGGTCGTCTAACCAAATAACATTCAAAGCCATGTTATTCCTTACCAATGAGAGCGTTTCACGTAGCTAATTCCACAGACCCTGCGTCGATTCCACCGCACCGCACGCTGGACCGCAGGATCATCCCACCAAAATCCGCACATCCCCCCGCCGCGCCGTCAGTCCCTCGGCGTCGAAGTGGCCCAAAAGCGCCATCGCGCATTTGCGGTTGCTGCCAATCAGCGTGCGGAATTCGGCTACAGTAATCTCGCCGTTGCGCTTGAGAACGTCGCTCAGTAGCGTCCGCGCGCGGGCGAGAGCCTCGCAATGGATAAGCAACCCCCCTTCCAACGCGACCACCACCTCCAGCGCTTGCAGCGCTTGGACCATATCCGTTACCTGCGACAGGGGGGCGTCGAGAGCGTGGGCCAACTCGGCCATCGTCGGCAAATCGGCGAAATTCTCGGTGTTGAGCCGCGCCTCCACAGCCGCCTTTAGCACCTCTTGCTCTGGGGTGAAGCAAATGCTGTGCGACGTGGCTCGCACCACAGCCCCGTCCAGCGCGATCCGCCCTGCTTCCTCCAAGTAGCGCAACACGCAGTCGAACAATTCGGGCTGGATGTAGCGCGCGCTCAAATTGCGCAGTTCCTCGCGTGGCAATCCCAACTTGAGCGGCTGGGCGCGGTGAAAGCTCGCCAGCGCAGCCTCGGTCTGCGCGCCCCAGTGCTCGCACACGTCCAAATGCAAAACGTGCGGTTGCCCTTCCGACACTACGCGCACGGCGCGGCCAGCAGCTACGAGCGCGTCCGTCAAGCCCGCCAATCGCTCCACGCCGATGCCCATCTCACCGGCCAGCGCTTGTTGGCTTTTGAGCCGGTCGTCCGCGTGGCGGAGCCAGCACTCGACGACTTTGGGCAGGTCGGCATGGGCCAATGTCTGCAAATGCGCGAGCAACGCTGGCTCATAGCGCCGGTGCTTGGCCGGGTGCGGGTTGAGCACGCGGCCGCCGCCAATGGTCAGCGCCGGCGAGTACCGGCGCAGCACAAAGCGGTCGCCCCATGCCGCAACTACGGGAGCCTCTAGGCGAAGCTGTGCAAAACTCTCCTGCCCAAGCATCAAGGGCTTGGCATCGGGAAGTACGACCCGAGCCATAATCTCTCGCGTGCCCAAATGCAGGCGCACGCGGGTGCGCGACGCCATAGTCATGGGGCTTGAAGCGAGGAGTTGCACCTCGGCGTCTAGCATCTGCGTGGGGCGAAAAAATCCAGACGCGACCAGCGAGTGCCCGCGCTCGATTTGGCCCTGCTCCACGCCAGCCAAATTGATCGCAGCTCGGTCGCCGGCCCGCACCTCTTGTACCGTCGCGCCGTGCTGTTGCAAGCGGCGCACGCGCGCCGACCGACCTTCGGGCGCAATCTCCACTCGGTCGCCCTCAGCCAAGGCCCCGGCCTGCACCGTGCCTGTACAGACGAGACCAAAGCCCTTGACTCCAAAGGCCCGATCTACGGGCAGGCGGAACGGCGCGTCCGTGCGCTTGGCCGCGGTATCCTCAACCATGGCCAACAGCCGCTGCCGCAGCGGGTCAACGCCCGCGCCGCTGAGCGCAGAGACGCGAAAGATCTCAGCCTGCGCCAAAAAACTTCCGCACACAAACTCCCGTACCTCTTCCTCCACCAAGTCCAACCACTCCTCTTCCACCAAGTCGGCCTTGTTGATCACCACCACCCCGCGCTCGACCCCCAAAAGCCGCAGCACGTCGAGATGCTCCCGCGACTGCGGCATCACGCCGTCGTCCGCAGCAATGACCAGCATGGCCACGTCAATGGTGCTGACGCCGGCCACCATAGTCTTGACGAAGCGCTCGTGGCCGGGCACGTCGATGATCGTGGCCTGATCCCCCAAAAAGGCAAAGCCGAGTTCAATGGTAATCCCCCGCGCCTGCTCTTCTGGGGCTTGGTCCGTATCCATGCCGGTCAGCGCCTTGACCAACAGAGTCTTGCCGTGGTCAATGTGCCCGGCCGTACCAATAACAGTGTGCGCCATCTGCTCAATGTCCTGTTGACGTGCTCTTCCTGGCCTATATTATGTCCAATTCCGCGCCCACAACAAGGAACTTCTCCATGTACCTCAAGCACCTACGTCCCTACCAACTCACCGATGCAGTGGCCCAAGGTCATCCCCTGCTCGTGCCGGCCGGCTGCATCGAGACCCACGGCCCGCACATGGCCATCGGCCACGACACCCTCATCGTCGAGGAGATCTGCGACCGCGTGGCCGCACGTACCCCTTGCGTCATTGCCCCGTCATTTGACTACGGCCCCACCGGCTATGCCCTCGGCGGCCCAGCCGACGGGACCATCGACCCAGACTACGACGCCTTTGGCGGCTTGGCCAAGAGCATCCTGCGCAACTTTATCGAAATGGGCTTCCGCAAGACCTACGTCATCATCATGCACCAAGGCATGGGTGGCCCCCTTGCCTTGGCCTTCAGCAAGGCCGCGGCCGAACTAGCGGTTGAGAAGGTGCTCGCCGAGGGACACCCACGCGGCTGGTGGGGCGACCGCGACGCGCTGGACCGGGTTGGCTCTTGGGGCGGGCGCATTGAAGTGCAGCCCATGATCCTCCCAGAATCGAGTCCTCCGGCCGGAGGCGATCACGCCGGATACAACGAGACCTCTTTCCTGATGGCCGTCCGTCCCGAACTAGTCGAACAGGAGCGCCTCGGTGACGACGCGCCTTGGTACTGCCGCCAAGACAAAGAAAAAAACAGTTGGACCGCCAACGCCCAGCACGGCCAAGCCATGGTTGACGCCGTCGTCGATGCGTGGATCGCCAAAATCGACAAGGAGCGTTAAAATGACCCAAATACTGACCGTCCATCCCGACCGCCTCAAAGGCCGCCACATCCAACGCGCCGCCGAGGTACTCCACCAAGGCGGCGTCATCGTCTATCCCACCGACACCATCTACGGCCTTGGCTGCGACATCACCAACAAGCAGGCAATCGAGCGCGTGCAGCGCATCAAGGGCCGCGACAAAAAGAAACCCATGTCCTTTGTCTGCGCTGACTTTACCCACATCAGCGACTACGCCCGCGTCTCCAACTACGCCCACCGCATCCTCAAGCAGTGTCTGCCGGGAGCGTACACCTTCGTGTTGCCAGCCACTCGCCAGACGCCGCGCATCCTGCAAACCAAACAAAAGACCGTCGGCCTGCGGATTCCCGATCACCCAGTGCCACTGGCCTTGGTCCGCGCCCTCGGCCAACCCATCCTGAGCACCAGCGCCAACTACGCCGATCAAGAGGTGATAACCGAGCCGTGGGCTTTGGAGGAAGAGTTAGGGCCGCAAGTGGATTTGATCTTGGAGTGCGGGCCGCTGCCCGTGGAGGCCTCGAGCGTGGTGTCGTTGATGGGGGATCAAGTCGAGATAATTCGCGAGGGCAAAGGGGATTTAAGCTTGTTTGTCGAGGAAAATTAGCGGATGCCGCACCGGCTCTGTGGCGCGGCCTTGTGCTGCCTGCTCGCCTTCGGCGCAGCCAAGGCCCAATCGCCGTTTATTCCCTACGCCGAGCGCGGGGAATTCGCCCTCGCCGCTTTTGGCGGGTTGGACATGGGCCTCTACGGCTACGCCAATCCCGCGTTGCTCAGCTATGTCGAGGGAGTGGAGCAGGGAGTCGCTTGGTCGGACAGCAGTTTCACCTATTCATGGGGCCTTTTCACGGCCGCGCCCGGTTTGGGGTTTGGGATGATAAACGGCCGCCGTGACCGCGAGTACCGGGCTGGATTCAGCAGCGGCGACCGCAACTTCAGTCTCGGGGTGAGCATGGGATGGGGAAGCGTGCGGCACGTCGTCCTCGGGGGGATTTGGCGGCCCGGGCCGCGCCTCTCAGTAGGAGGCACCTTCACTTCGACTTTTGCAAACGAGGGCCGCGAAGGGGCCGTCGATCTCGCTCTGCGTCCCTGGGGAGATGAGCGCCTAACCTTGTATGCGGATTACGCGCACACCGACGAAACGGAGTTCTGGAGCACCGGAGCCATTGTCGGACTAGGACAGGGGCTGGCGCTGACTGGGCGTTTTTTCTCAGACCGCGCCCTAAGCGTTGGCTTGCGCATCGGACTGGGTGCCGCCGATTTCCAAGCGCAGGCGCAGAGCCGCACCTTCCAGACGTATGCGGCACGCTTTGGAGCACAGCGCGGAAACCTATTCCGACCACGGGCGCGCTACCTTTCCGTGGAGTTGTCCAGGCCGGTGCAACACCGCCGCTATGCTTTCTTCGACGACTCGCAGAGTCTGCTCAGTCTCATCGCCCTATTGGAACGCGCACGCCGCGACCCAGCGATCAAGGGGGTCGCCCTCAATGCGTCGGGCCTGCGGATCAGCCCGGCGCTCGGCTGGGAACTGCGGGAAAAGTTGCACCAGATCCGCGCCGGAGGGAAGCGGGTAGTGGTGTACATCGACCGCGTCGACATCTCCGGCTATCATTGGGTCTCGGCGGCAGATCACTTGGTGCTCGACCAGGCCGGAGCAATCGGCTTGCAGGGCTATGTGGCGGGGCATACGTATTTCAAAGATGCGCTGGACAAGCTCGGAATCGGCTTTGACGAGTGGCGACTTTTCCGCTACAAGTCCGCGACCGAAGTGTACGTCCGCCGCGACATGTCCGAGGGAGAGCGCGAGCAACTAACGACCCTGCTCGACGACTGGTACGCCCTCGCCCGCAACGACATCAGCACTGCTCGCGAGCTTGCACCCGAACACTTCGACCGCCTCGTGGAAGAGACCGCGTTCTTCCTCCCGCAAGAGGCCCTCGACGCCGGACTAGTGGATGGCCTCGGCCGCTGGAACGAAATCGACCGCATGGTCGAAGATCTCGCCGTCGTCGCAGCCCATTCGTACACCCGGCCAGCCGACCGGCGCTGGGGACAGCGCAAGCGCATTGCCATCGTCTATGCACTCGGCGTCTGCGCCATGGACACCGGCATCGGGGCGCGTCGGCTCGTCGGCGAGATTGCCTCAGCCTGTGCAGACGCGGACGCCGTGGTGCTGCGCGTGGATTCTCCGGGCGGTGACGTTCTGCCCTCGGCTCTCGTGGCCGACGCCGTGTTAAAATGCCGCGAGCGCAAGCCCGTCATCGTCTCGCAGGGCTATCTCGCGGCTTCGGGCGGGTACATGATCTCCCTGCCCGGCGATGCAATCGTCACCGCGCCCAACACCATCACCGGCTCCATTGGGGTCATTGCCGGATGGGCGTACAACACCGGACTCAAGGCAAAGTTAGGCTTGAGCACGAGCCGCGTGCAGGTGGGCCGCCACGCGGATTTGCCTTTTGGCATGACCCTGCCCCTGCTCGGCCTGCGCTTGCCAGACCGCACCTTCACTGAAGACGAAAGCGCGCGCATGGAGCACACCATCCGCTCGCTGTACGAGGACTTCGTCGCCAAGGTCGCCAGCAGTCGCCAAATCGAGCCGGACTCAGTCGAAGTCATCGCCCAAGGCCGCGTCTGGAGCGGCCAACGCGCCGTGCAGCTCGGCCTCGCCGACCGGATCGGCGGTCTCGAAGTGGCCATCGCGCTAGCTAAGGAAAAGATCGGGCTGTCAGCGGACGAGACCGTCGAGCTGATGGAGCGACCCCGGCCCAAGCTGTTTTCGTCCGCGCTTTTCCGCCCGCGACTTTTGGGCCTCGCCGCGCAGCCCACCCCCGAACTCGACTACCTGCAATTTCGCCTCCAGCACAATGGCTTGCCCTTGTTGCTGGTTCCCGCCAACCATGTACCGAGCCCTGTGGGGCTGTATGGAGAGAAAACCTATGAGTGAGGAAGCCCGCGCACTGTATGCGGATATGGGGGCGACGCCCGTGATCAACGCCCTCGGCCCGCGCACCCTTTTAGGGGGATCGTCCCCCCACCCGGACATCATCGCCGCTATGGAACTGGCCGGCCGCTACTACGTTGACATGGATGCCTTCTTGGCGAGCACGGGGCGGATCGTCGCCGACCTGCTTGGGGCTGAGGCCGCGCTGATTACCCCTGGCTGCGCCGCCGCATTGGTCCTCGGCACGGCCGCCTGCGTCACCGGCGCAGACCCAGAAAAAATGGCCCGCCTGCCCGATTCGACCGGCATGCCCAACCAAGTGGTCATCCAAAAGGCCCAGCGCTACAAATACGACCGCGTGGTGCGCTTGCCCGGCGTCACCCTCGTAGAGGCGGGCACAGAGCAAGGCACCACAGCCGACGAACTCGCCGCGGCCATCGGCTCCCAAACTGCCGCCCTGCTCTACCCGGCCATCGACAACGAAGCCGCCATCGTCCCGCTAGCCGAGGCCATTGCCATCGCCCACGCCCGCGACGTCCCGGTCTTCGTTGATGCAGCTTTCCGCGTCTATCCCCTAGACGGCTTGACCCAATACATCGCAGCCGGGGCCGACCTAGTCGGCTATGGTGCCAAGTACGTGGGCGCGCCCAATTCTTCGGGCATCCTCTGCGGCCGCGCCGACTTAATTGCCGCAGCCCATTTGCACAGCTTCGCTTGCTTTGAAACCCGCGACCTAGAAGGGGTTGGCCGCCCGCTCAAGATCGACCGCCAAGAGGTCGTCGGCGTGGTCTTAGCCCTGCGCCGCTGGCTAGCCATGGACCACGACGCCCGCAATCAAAGCGACACTCGCCGCGCCGAGACCGTGCGTCAGCACCTCGGCGAATTGCCCCACGTGCAAAGCTCCGTCAATGGCGCGTCCCTGACCCTGACCTTGGACGAACAAGCACTCGGCCGCACCGCCGCCGAGCTAGAAGAGACCCTGCGCAACGGCAATCCCTCGGTCTGGCTCTCAGCGGCCCCGGGCCAGCTTCACTTGTCGATGCCCACGGTGTCCGACGGCGACGGGGAACTCTTAGCAGCGCGAGTTAGGGAAGTGCTGGACCTTGGGGGGTAGGTTCAGGCTGGCCACATCGCCGCGCCCAAATTTACATGGTAAACCAGTTCGACATGCCGCCAAAATAGTCGATGATCAGCCACATGCCCGCCGAGCCAAAAGCCCCCAGCACCATGCCGAGAAAGAGCGGGCGCAGCAAGCGATAGCCCTTGGCTCCGCCGTATTTCAAAATGACCGCTTTGAAAGCCCAGGCGATAAAGACCGAAAACCAAATCTGGCTGATCGGGTAGGTCAGACCGAGGACTAGGCCGATGGGATGGATTGGGAAGCCGACGAAACGCGCCTTGAGAAAGCTCAGCACGGCCATGACAGCGCTGCCGATGCCGGTGTAGATGAGGTGCCAGCCGTAGATTTCCTGCGGGTTGTTGATATTGTGCGCGATCCAGTTACCCGTCAGTTGGGTCAAGCCGCCAAAACCCCAACCCCCGAGATTGATGCCACCGTATTTATACGCCAACGTGGTAACCGCCCACACCGCGGAAATCAGCGTGACCAATATGGTCGCGGCGATCGCCCAAAACAGCCGCCGGGTCTCCAAACGCATAACCTCGGCAATCTTGAGGCCGGTCGCCGCTGAGGCCATGACGAAGGTGCGCAAATCGGCTGTCCAGGGGAAGTTCATGCCGAGCGCCGTCAGCCCGCTCGCTCCGAGCGCGGTCGGCCCGAGCGCCGTGACCATAAATACCGGCGGAGCCACTGGCGACACCCCGTAGGCGAGGCCGGCTTGGGAGACAATGCGCGCCAAACCGATAAAAGTGGCCAAGCAGAGCAGAAAATAAAAAAGCGCAATGCCGAACTGCAGGCCGGTTTGCGCCAACCACCACACGGCGAAGATCGACCCGAAGATAAAACCTAGCACGGCCGTGCGGTACGAGAGCATCTCGCTGCTATCGTCAATCGTCGGATCGCGCTTGAAGGCCTTGCGCAGCACGTCGCCGATATGTTGGCGCGCAGCCCACAGGATGGAAAAGACTAGGAAGAACATCGCGCCCTGCGCCAGATGGGCGACGCTGGCCGAAGCCGGCATCGAGTAGGGCTGCGATGGGCCAATGCTCCAGCCGAACAGGCGCTCGACCCCCGTGTGGACATAGGCGAGAAAGGCGAAAAACCACACGCCGAACGAGACATCGAGGCTCAACAGATACGAAAGCCCGATGACCTCAAAGCGCGGGTACAGGTTCAGACGCACGGATTCGCGCAGAAAGCGCAGCGGGGTATTCAACTGGATGAAGGGGAAGTAGTTGAAGTAGGAGTGCAGGCCATTGACGAGATTGATGAGAAACGGGATCAGAAAGCCGACCCAAGTCAGATAGTTGCGCAGCAACGACGGCAGCAGACGGCCCCGCTCCCCTTGAGCCAATTCGAGCGGCAGGATCGAGAGCGGGAAGAGCAGGCGCTCGTGTTCCATCCACTGCTTGCGCAGGATGACCAGCATGCAGAGCGTGACGAAATAAACGCTGAGTATGAAAAACCCCCAAGCCAACAACGGCTTGTCCCACAACTCCCAAGGCACGGGCTCGCCGCGCGCCGCCCCCTCAAAGAGCTTCCAAGTCGCCGCGCGGTCCTGGGACACGAGCCAGGGTTTGATGTGCGGGTGGATGATATTGGCCCAGTCGTTCTCCGGCGTGGCAAAGTAAAACAGCCCCCCTAAAAACGGGATCAAGTTCATAACGAAACCCCACGAGGGAATCGCCGAAGCCACGATCATCATTATGTAAACGGTCGCCAATTCGCCGCTGTGCAGCCGCGAACCAGTGAGCAGATGGGCAAGGGGATTGAGCAGCAAAGTGAGCAAAAAGAACAGGAAGATGGCGGCACCAGTGGAATAATCCGCGGCCATAGCCGAACCGCGCACCACCAGCGTGCCATAGGATTCCCCGCAGGAGATCGCAGTAGCCCAGAGCAGGCCGATAAAAACCGCCCGTTTGGAAACGCCGCGCTGTGGTTGGGCTTCTGTCACATTCGCCTTTGCCGGAATTTCGCTCGTTGCCCACGTCTTTTCGCGACCGGCCCCATAATCGAGACGCGACCGCCGTTCCGCATTGTAAACTATAGGGCGTCAACGGCATTATCAAAGCCGATAATTGGGAGTAAACCCATCGTTTTTATCTATTGACGCCGTAGAAGGGTATCCATATGCTCACTATTCGCCCCGTTTCTTTGCATAAGGGGGGCTATGACCGCCTCGCAAAGCAGTCCGACAGGGGTTGTCAGACGGTTTCTAACAAAACACGAGGTATCGTCATGCAGTTTGAAGAATTCGTCGAAGATCGGGTGTTCTCGCCGACGCTCGTCGCGGATGCGTTGCATACGACTCAGGCCGAAATTGCCGGTACGCTGGGGCTTGGCCGCGATGCCTTTTCGTGTGCCGCGCAGATCCGAGCGCAGAAGACGCAGATGCGATTGCGGCAGATGTTGGAGATCCTCCACCGAGTTGAAGCTCAAACCGGTTCCGAACTGGCCGCTTATGCTTGGTTCCGTGCGGAGCCTTTGCCGAGCTTCGGCGGCCTAACACCCGACCAACTTCTGCGGCAAGACCGTGCAGACCAAGTGCATGCTCATCTCGACCGGATCGTCGCTGGTGGTTATGCCTGATGCGGTTCCAAGGGTTCGTGTACCGTGCACACAACCCGC
>JAJEEZ010000583.1:0-4019 GCA_022820705.1 Candidatus Latescibacterota bacterium
AAAAGGAAAGAAAAATGGGGTTCCTCGGGGTGGCGTATTAAGGGTCTCTATGCACCATACTGTTTGACATTTTTTTGCGATTGTCGTAGGGTATAGCCAAAATTTTGTTAGATGCAGCCAAACTTTTCACATGCCGGTCATTGAAAGGAGGTTTGTTCGACAGGCGATTTTCTTCGCAGCGCATCCCTCTACGCAAATCTGGTCCCATGACCAATATACCGATATTCTGAGGAGGTTTTCTCAACATGCAAAAAATAGCAAAAGGACTGATGGTCCTGCTAGTATCGGCTGGGCTCGCTAGTGCCCACAACCCGCCGGGTGAGTTATTCTTTCTCTTTCAGTTTCCCGATAACGCTGTGCCGACCATAGACGGCGACCTTTCCGACTGGGGTATCGTCCCGGATAGGCCCTATGTGATCCGCAGCGACAAGCTCTACGACCCAGCGCAGTTCCACGAGGCGGGTCGCGGCGAACTCGATCTCAGCGACTTCAACCCGCTGCACATCCTCGGTTGGAATGAAAATTTCAACAAGCTCTACTTCGCCAACCAAGTCTTTGACAACATCCACAATACCGACCGCGAAGATCCGGCTCGCCATTGGGATGACGACAACTGGGAGGTCGAAGTCAACCCGACCCACCTAGCGGCCGACGAGCAGAACCTCGCCGACGAGCCGGTAAACCGGATCGCCTATAAGTGGGTCGTGCCGCCGATTGAAGGCGTCTATCAGTCGCTCGAGCCTATCGGCAACCTAGCTTGGCTTTCGGACGGTGGCGAGTTTACGTCCTATGGTTGGTCCTTTGATGGCGACATGTTCGGCGAAAGCACCTACTACTATGAACTAGGCATTACGCCGATTGCCGAGATCCCCCGGGAAGGTGCCACGCCCGAAAATATCGAGATTTACGACCTCGAAGAGGAAGATATCATCCACATCTCGATCAACAACGGCGATATTGACGCACCTCAGTCCGACCACGCCTATCAGGGTTTCTGGGGCACCACCCCGGAAAGCAGCAATATCGCGCTGAACGACTTTGTCCTCGCTCCGCTCGAAGAGGGCATTGACTTTTCGGCGACGAGCGTCGAAGCAACCAGTTGGGGTCAGCTCAAGAGCAGTTTGGATCGCTAAACCCATCTGCTAGTTTTTTACTCATCTCCAAGCCCTCGTTTCGCTGCTGTCTGCGAATCGGGGGCTTTCTTTTGTACGAGCTTCTCGCGCGCCAAGCGCAACTGACTCACCGCACGGGAATAGCGCGGGTCCTGCCGCAGCACGGCCTCCCACTCGCGAATAGCCGCTGCGTACTGCTCCTGTGCGGCATATACCTGTGCCAGCGCGTCGCGGGCCTCGACCAAGGTGGAATCGACGTTCAGGACCGCTTTGAAGGTCTCCACTGCCTGCTGCAAATCGCCCTGCTGGGCGTAGGCCATGCCTAGTTTGGTCCGCACTGCCTGCAAACCCGGCTGCAACGCCAGTGCCCGACGATAGGCAGCGATAGCCAGTTCATAGTCGCGGAGTTGGTGATAGGCTTGGCCTAGATCGGCAAAGGCCCCTACCATATCCGGCTGCAGCTTGCAGGCCCGTTCATAAGACGCAATCGCAGCTTGCAATTCGCTCTTGTAGTGCAGCGCCGCACCCAAGCCGTAATGGGCCGGCGCATAGCTGGAGTCGATGGCGATAACCTGGCGAAAGGTGGCAAGGGCCTCCTCAATACGCCCCTGTGCCACGTAGGCTTCGCCCAGTAGATGGCGGGATTCGATGTCGCTTGGGAAGGCGGCTAGGTTCTCCAGATGGCGCTGCACTTGGTCTTGGACCGGCCGCAACTGCGCGAAAATTTGCCGCTGCCGTGCGGCCGTCTGCTTTCTCCCCTGTCGCTCATAAATACGGGATAGATTCAAGTGCGGATGCGGATGCCACGGTGCTTGGCGCACTGCGTGCTCGAACGCCGAGCTCGCCGCCGTCAGGTTGCCGCTGCGGAGTTGGGCCAGTCCCAGTCGGTTGTAGTTTTCCCACTCAGGGTTCAGGGCCACGGCGCGCTTGAGGAACTGAATGGCCCTGTCTTTGCGATTGAGATCCATATAAATCGCTCCCAAAAGCGAATAGACCTGCACCCACGACGAATCGCGGGCCATCACCTCTTCCAAAACCGCCGCGGCCTCCTCGGCCCGCCCCAACCCCGAATAGAGCACAATCCCCAAGGAGTAGTAGGTTTTGAGACTGTCCGGCTGCATGTGGATGGATGCTCTCAAGACGTCAATCGCCTCCTGATAGCGGCCCTGTCTATAGAGTTCAACTCCCGCTTTATAGTGGTCTGTAGCCGTCTGGTCATCCCCTGCCGCGTAACGGGGGGCCGTCGGCAGGCTGTCTATTTGGACTGGCTGCTTGCGGGCGACCAAGTCTTCTGTATCCGCTGGCCCGACATAACTAGCAACGATGCCCTCTTCCCCCTCCTGTACCACCAAGTAGCGCCGAGTCTCCGGTCGCTCCAATACCTGCACCCGACCACTGGGCCAACGAATCTCTGCGCGCTCTACCTCCTCGGCTGTCCCCAACCCGAAAAGCACCCGACCGTCGCTTTGCGATAAGTACCCCACTCCGCGCTGTACTTCCCGCATCTGCTGTCCATTATCCGCCAAGAGCACGACCCGCGCGCCCTGTGCGTCGCGGTTGCTTTCAGTACCGACCAGTTCGAGCCCCAGCCAATTGCTGCGGCTCCCGCCGAGATTGTGCAAAAGAGTCGGCGCGTCGTTCAGGTTCACGATCAGCAGGTCTAAATCGCCGTCGTTGTCGTAGTCGCCCAGCGCCCCGCCGCGACTGACCTTTTCTTCGGCAAAGCCTTGCCCAACTGCAGCTCCTACCTCGACAAATGTTCCACCCGCATTCTGATAGAGCAGGTTGCGCTGGGCGTAGCGCAGTCCCGAAGGATGCTGGGCGACCTGGGGATAGATGTGCCCGTTGACCGCGAACAGGTCCAGCCAGCCATCGTTGTTGTAGTCGAAAAAACCCGTGCTCCAGCCCAAGTAGGGGCGCACCTCACCACCTAGCCCCGCTGCTGCCGTAAAATCGACGAATTGACCGTCCCCTTGATTCTGGTACAGCGTGTTGACGTCGTCCGAAAAGTGGGTCATGTACAGGTCCAAATCGCCGTCATTGTCGTAGTCGCCAGCCGCCGCGCCCATGCCGGCCTGCGCCCGCCCGTCCTCGCTGTAAGCCGCCCCAGCAAAGGCCGCCACTTCCGTCAATTGCCAATGCCCGTCGTTGCGATAGAGCAGGTTGGGATAGCCGTCGTTGGCCACGTAGAGATCCTGATCGCCGTCGTCGTCGCCATCTAAAAAAACCACTCCCAAGGACGCCTGCTTGTCTGCGGCAATCCCCGTCGTCTGGCTCACATCCGCAAAGCCAGCCCCGCCCTCGTTGCGGTAGAGCACGTTGGCTTGAGGCACCATGCCGTGCGGGCCGCAATAGACATCTAGCCCCTTGAAGCCACTACAGAGTTGGCCGCCGCCGGGTGGGTTTTCCAAGTCGAAGACCAAATAATTGGCCACGTAGATATCTAAGAACCCGTCGGCATCCACGTCTCCAAATGCCGCGCTAGTTCCCCAGCCATCGTCTTCTACGCCCAGCTCGACCTCGGCAAACCTTTCCCCATCGTTGCGATAGAGCACATTGGGACCCCAATAGGTCACGTACAGGTCCAAATCGCCGTCGTTGTCGTAGTCTCTGACCGCGCACCCCATACCCCAACCCGTCCGCCGCAGCCCAGCCTCATCGGTTTTGTCCTCGAAGACGCGCCCACTGGTCCCTTCGCTGTTGCGGTAGAGCCGATTGGAGTGATGCGAGGAATCGGCCTCCACCCGCGTGCTATTGACCAAAAACAGATCGAGATACCCATCGCCATCGTAGTCGAAAAAGGCGGCACCCGACGACATCGATTCTAGGATATAGCGCTGCTATGAGCCACCGGAGACTTGGCGAAAATCGAGGCCAACAGTCTCGGTCACATCGACGAATTGCACC
>JAJEEZ010000656.1:0-5831 GCA_022820705.1 Candidatus Latescibacterota bacterium
GACGCGACGGGCCTGCGGACAATCTGCGACACGGGCTGCGAGCTGCTGGTGGCCAGTTCCTTTTCCAAGAACTTCGGCCTGTACAACGAGCGCGTCGGTGCCCTGACTTTGATCGGCGCGGAGGCTGATGCCGCGGAAAGGGCCTTGAGCCACCTCAAAATCGCCGCGCGTACCAGTTACTCCAATCCCCCGGCCCACGGCGCGGCCATGGTCTGCGAAATTCTCGGCGACGCGGTGCTGCGCCGCCAATGGGAAGGCGAATTAGCCCAGATGCGCGAGCGGATCAATCGCGTGCGCCAACGGCTCGTCGCGCGGCTCAGCGAGCAAGGCGTGGAGCGCGACTTTTCGTTTATCGAGCGGCAGCGGGGGATGTTCTCTTTTTCGGGCTTGAATGCCGAGCAGGTCGAGGGGCTGCGGGAGCAGTACGCGATCTATATCGTCGCGGGAGGGCGCATCAACGTCGCTGGCCTGACCGAGGACAACCTCGATTACTTCTGCTCGTCAGTGGCCGCGGTTTTGTAGGGGCGGTTGAATATCTCGAATCCAGAAGGCGACTGGCCGGTCACTCCTACTGCACGGAAAAACTTAGGGCGCGCACTAGCACGGGGGAGCCGGTGAGGATTTCCGCTTGGCTCGACAGGGTGTTGCCGTCGTCGTACACGATGGTTTCTGGCTGGCCTAGGAAAATATCCTCGTCGCCGCGCAAAACCGCGATGGGTTCGGGGCGCTGGAGAAATTCGATCAGTGTCTGATCGAGCATTTCCAGCCCGGCGAAGCGGTTTATCTGGCCATCGCGGACAAGTATGGCGAATTGCTCGTAGAACGGCCCGGCGTTTTCGGCCAATAGCTGCGGCCCGGCGAGGAAGTACAGGGTATAGACTTGATCGAGTTCGTTGAAGGTGATCCAATCGTTCTCACCGGGGGCGTATTGGACGATGTCCGAATAGACGAATTGTTCGTCAAACACGGTCTCTAACGCGCCGTCAGACCTACACAGAAAGGCGTGGACTTCGGCGTCGCGGCTCAGCTTGAAGCGCAGTTGCATCTGGTCGCCTTGTTGCAATTGCACGCCCTCTGCTAGTTCTATTAGTTGGGCGACGCCTCCTTCTTCGCGTTTGGCAATCAGGTGCAAATCCACTTCAATCGGCCCATGACTCGCGTCGGTTCCAAGCTCGCGCGAGGCGAGTTCATGGAGCAAGTCCCGCTCCAAGATGCGGGTGGTGCGAGCTGCCATTAGCTCGCCGCTTTTCCGCTCGACTAAAAACATTCGCACGTACATCCACGGGGCGTCTGCTTCAAGCCGCCCGCCCAACGCGAGCGCGGCGCGCCCTCCTTGCTTTAGACCCACTAATTCCTCGTCGCGCCACCGCTTCCCGGTCGTATCGACCAGTCCTACCTCGACCTCGGCCTTCATCAGCGCAGACAGCAAGTAGTCGTTGAGCACCTTGGTTTCCTCGGTCTGCACGCCAGCGGGGTCGCGCAAGCCCAGCCAGTCAACCTCGCCCTCTTGGGCTTCGACGATTTTCACGAGGTCTTGGGCCGCACTTGCTAGTTGACGGCTTTGGTCGCGTCCGCCGATAAAGGGCACGCAGCCGCCAAGCAAGAGTGAGAGTGCAATCGCCAACCCAGCCATGTTACTGCTCCAATCGCCGCAAAACGGGCAACAGCATATCCTCGGCCACGCGCTCCCAACTCATCTGCTGGGCCGCGGCATAGCCTTCGACAAGCAGCTTTTTGCGGCCGGCCGCGCCTGTGGATAACTGGTCGGCCAAGGCGCTGGCCACCACCTGACTTTGCAATGCTTCGGCCTGTGTGCGTTCGTGCGCACCAATCGGCTGGTCGGCGCGGTCGGCTGCGGCGAGTTGGGTATAAGCTCCCTCGATAAAGCCGTCCAATCCCGATTCACCAGCCGCTTGTCGCACAAAGCCGCGGCAGCCGCACACATCGCTGACCACGCTGATGGTACCAGCGCTTAGGCACTCGACTTGAGAGATGCCGAAAGGCTCGTAAATCGACTGCCCGAACTCCACATCGCTGCCCCGGCGCAAATCGGCGAATTCCGCGTTGGCTGGCAGGAACGCGCAGCTTTGCTGATCCCAGCCGAATTGGTTGACGAAAAGCGCTTTGACGGCGCGCGTGCGCGCATTAAAGGCGCGGACTAAAAGGTCGAACTTCAACTCGCCGCTGCTGAGGTCGCTCCCCCCCTCGCGATGGACTAGGGGCCAACCGTACGCGGCCATGCGTTGGATGTCCTCGGGGTCGCGGCGACCGGTCTCGGTCGCCCACGCGATAAACAGGGCCCGGTGCCCTCGCTCCCACAGATGGCGGTCGAGGTGTTCGAGCACCAGCAAATCGCGCCACAACCCCTTGCTCTCGACTAAGCGGGCGACGTGGGTGAAGATCAGGTCCGGGGTCCAACCTAAGAGCGCGGCTCCGCTGGCCTGCACTTTTTTTCGCGCTGCCTCCCGCTCGGCTGCGGACAACTCGGCGGCCGGTACGCCGTTGTACACGAGGTCGATGGGACGAGCGGCGAATTCCGGCCCGAGAAAGCGCAACTCCTCCTCCACCCAATCGCCGACGGCGAGGACTGCGTCGAGACGATAGGCTTGGCTGACGAGGGCGTGTTTGAAATAGCCGTCTTGCGGGCCGAATAGATCGTCGATGTACTGGTCGTTTGCGCGCGCTTGGCGCAGCGCATTGTAAAAGGCAATGTCGCGCCCGGGTCGCTCCTCTACCAAGGGCCGCACGGTGGCTACTTCGTGCGCGTAGAAAAGGGTCTTGCACGATGCACCGCTCAGCAGGGCCTTGAAGGCAGTACCTAGCCCCATGAATTCATGCGCTAGCAGCAAGAAGGGCGCGTCTCCGACTAGGGAGCGCACGGCCGCGAAACCCGGCTCAGCCAAGCGCAGGTATTGCTCGTATTCCCAGTGGTGTTCGTAGCGGTGCGATTCGAGGCCAAAGTGGAGGAATAGGTCGCGCTTGAATTCGTTCAGTCGCAGAGGTGGGCGGCTCACATCCACTAGCAGCACCTCGGGCGAGGCTCGGTGGCCGTCTTGGATCAGCAAGCGCCGACCATAGACCAAGCGCACGCCAAACTCTTGCTCGACCGCACTGAGCTGGTTGGCGACGTCGGCGGCGCGGATGTTGCGGCTGGCGTCGTAGAGGATCTCGCCGTCCGGGCCGAGCGGTTGGGCACTGTCTGGATCGGTTAAGGGGCCGAGCAGGATGGTGCGCTGGCAATGGCGCTGGTAGCTGCGGGCGGTGATCAGGCCGCGCAGGACCGTGCCGATGCCACCGGCTTGCTGCACGGCTTCGTGCGTGACGTGGACGAGCGTGGGCATACTAAAAAACATAGACTGCCGGGCATTTTCTGTCTAATGTCAGCGGCGTGATCAGACTTTGCGTACATTTTTCACTTTCTGTGAACCAGCAACTTTCTTTCGGGAGACAAAATGGCCATAAACTACTCTGCTCCATTGCCCCCCGCCGCTTATGACCAGCTCATCGAGTTAGCTTTGCGGGAAGACCTCGGCGCTGTAGATGTAGCAGCCGATTTGACCGCTGCTTGGACCGTGGCGAGCGATGCCGAGGCTCGCGCCCGCATCATCGCCCGCCAAGCAGGCGTCGTCGCTGGCATTGAGGTCGCCCGCGCGGTCTTCGCTCGTCTCGACCAGGACGTTTCTGTGTGTGCTGAGGTTGCCGACGGGGACGAGGTGGCAGAAGGCCAGACTCTCGTCCGCTTGCAGGGACGCGCTCGTTCGCTCTTGGTTGGGGAGCGCACCGCGCTCAATTTTTTGCAACAGCTTTCGGGCGTGGCCACCCTGACTCACCGCTATGTGGAGGCTCTAAGCGGCACGGCTACGCGCATCACCGACACTCGCAAGACCACGCCGGGTTGGCGGCAATTACAGAAGTGGGCCGTGCGCTTGGGTGGCGGCGTCAATCACCGCATGGGTCTGTACGACGCCGTGCTGATCAAGGAAAACCACGCCGCGGCCGCGGGCGGTGTCCGCGCTGCCATCCGCGAGGCGCGGGGTCAAGCAGCGCCGATCTACGTGGAAGCCGAAAATCTCGCGGAGGTCGCGGAGGCTCTAGCGGGACGCCCGGACCGCATTCTGCTCGACAACATGGATGCGCCGACTCTGCATAAGGCCGTAGCGCTCATCCGCGCCGCCAATCCCGCTATTGAGATTGAAGCGACTGGCGGTTATACCTTAGCAACCGTGCGCGAGGCCGCCGCCGCTGGTGTGGATCTCGTCTCGATCGGCGCTCTGACGCATTCGGCACCGGCGTTAGATCTGAGTATGCTTTTTGAGGGATAGGAGTGACCGGATAATCTAATCGTCCCGCCACTTGCAGTAGGGATTGCGCACGAGGTTGGCGTTGTAATAGCGCGGATCGTCCGATACTTCGACGCCGGCCCAGGGTGGCTTCTCCACAATCTCATCCTGACTGCTCAGCTCGACTTCGGCGAGCACCAAGCCCTCGTTTTCGCCAGAGAATACGTCGATGGTCCAGACCTTGCCGGCCCAAGGCAAGGTATAGCGCGTCTTTTCAATGTGGGGCCGCTGGCACAGGGTCGCTAGGATGCTCTCGGCGTCTTGGCGCGGGATTTCGTATTCGTACTCGCGGCGAGCGATGCCGCTAGTCTCTCCCTTGAGCGTGAGCACCGCCCGCTCGCCTTCAATGCGCACGCGCACCACGCCGCCGTCTTGGATGGGAATGTAGCCCTGCCGAAAGGCGACGCCCGCTAGCTGGTCGAGGCAAGAGCGGTCGGCCACGAGGTACTTGCGCTCGATTTCCCAGGACGTCACGATTCTTGCTCCTCTATGTGCTTGGCCAACCCACGGGCCAAATCGCCGCGCAAGACGCCGATTACTTGGGCATCCTCGCGGCCAAAGCCCTGCGTCAGCACTTCCATTGCCTGTACTTGAAAGACGCGCGTACCTCCGCGCTCCAAGCGAGCCAGTTCGCGCAACGTCCGCTGCGCTAGGTCGCTGCTGGCAAAGACAAAGGCCAGCCCCTTGGCGCGGCGCACGGCCGACAGGCCGACGACCGTGGCCCCAGCGCGGCAGCCGATCCCCAAGAGCGCAGACAGTTGCGCGGTTGGGTTGAGGTGGGGCAGTTCTTGCTCAGACAAAGGCTGGCTTGATGGGCACTGACCCGCGCGCCGCCGAAATGTTGGCTGCTTCGAGTACGCCGATTACCCGGCCCGCGGATTCGGGGGTAATGACGAGGTCGGCGCGGCCCTGCAAATGCGCGAAAATGTTTTCGTAGTACGCATCCCAATTGGACTCGGCGAAGGGCACCTCTGCGCTCATCTGGCGACCGTTGATCAGCGTCTTGACGAGGTACTTGCCGCCAACGTCTTCGATCGCTCCTTTCGTGCCCAACACCCGCCAGCGGGGCCGCGGACTCATCGACAGGTTGGACATGGTCAGGGTGACGGTGCAGCCGTTGTGGAAGCGCAGCGTGTATTCGGAGTGATCCTCGTTGTCGTATTTTTTCCACGCGGGATTTTTGACTTGATAGCCGCTGACCGAGACGATTTTTTCCGGGACGATGTTCAAAATCCAGTCCGTAAAATGCGCCCCCCAGTCGTAGATGGCTCCGCCGGAGATTTTGCGATTGGAGCGCCACCAAGTCCCCTGCTCGCCATAGCCGTAAAATCCGGTCTCGATGCGGAAGACAGGACCGATAATTTGCTCTTTGAGGATTAGATCGCGCAGGACTACAAAGTCGCCGTCCCAGCGCCGGTTGTGAAACGTCGAGATCAGGACTTTGTTCTTTTTAGCTGCCGCCTGCATGCGCTTGACTTCGGCGCTGGTGAT
>JAJEEZ010000324.1:0-4877 GCA_022820705.1 Candidatus Latescibacterota bacterium
ATAGATGGGTTTTCGGGGTTTATCAGTGCGACTCTCCAGTGGGATACCCGCGACGACGAAGTGGTGCCGCGGCGCGGCTTCTTTCAGGAGTGGTCGTACGAGTCGGCGCGCAACTCCCTGCTAGCGCTGTTTTTTGAGCCTATTGACTTTAGCCGCGTAACCCTGACCAACGCCTACTACATCCCACTGTCACCTCGGTTGAATTTCTCTCATCGTCTCGTTCTAGAAGTGCTTAGTGGCGAAGTACCGCTCTATGCCTATGGCGAAATAGGAGGCAGTCGCCGGGTCAAGGGGCTGGGCGGCAGCGATTCACTGCGCGGTTTCGATACCCAGCGGTTTACAGACGATGTGCGCTTTTTGTCCAATGTCGAATTGCGCTACCAACTGTACGACATCTGGTTTTACGGACAGTACATAGAATGGCAGGGGGTAACTTTTTTCGATGCGGGCCGAGTCTGGCCCGACTTGGATAAGATCGGGTGGTCGGGCATGCACATCAGCGGCGGCGCAGGGGTGCGCATGGTCTGGGACGCCGATCTGGTGATCCGCATGGGTGCAGGCATCGCCGACGAGCAAATGGATGTCTGGCTGAGCCTAGGACACAACTTCTAGGCGTGGCTGGCAGGCTGCGGGGCCAAAAGTGTGATCAAGCGCGCTAGTTCTGCTGCCATGCGGTCGCGCGGGACGATGCGGTCGATAAAGCCGTGTTCGAGGACGGTCTCGGCTAGCTGGAAGCCTTCGGGCAGGGGGGCGTCTGTGCCGAGGAACTGCTGGATGACGGTTTGGCCCGCAAATCCGATGCGTGCACTAGGCTCGGCCAAAGCGATATCGCCGAGCATGGCAAAGCTGGCGGTGACGCCGCCATACGTTGGGTCGGTAAGAATAGCAATATAGAGCAAGCCGTTTTGCGAGAGCTGGTTGAGCTTGGCGCTAATTCGCGCCATCTGCATCAGCGAATAGGCGCTTTCCTGCATCCTAGCACCACCTGACTGGCAGACGATGACTAGCGTGCATCGTTCGGCCATGGCGCGGTCGATGAGCCGGCAGAGCTTCTCGCCGGTCGCGCCGCCTAAGGTGCCCGTGAGATAATGCGAGTCCATGATCGCCAAGGCGACGGGATGGCCGCTGATTTGGCCGATGCCGGTGTACACTGATTCTTTTAGGCCGCTCTGGCGGCGACTGGTCTTTATTTTGTCCTTATAGCCTTTGAACTTGAGCGGATCGACAGGTGCTACGTTGGCGTTAATTTCGGTGAAGGTACCGTCGTCGATGAGGAGGTCGATGTATTGCTGATGGCCGATAGGATAGTGGCAAGCACACTCTGGGCAGATCCAGTGCCTGCGTCGCAGGGCCATCTCGTAGTTGGAATGGCCGCACTTTTTACACTGGATCCAGATGCCTTGGGGAATTTCGCGTTTTATTAGGGACTTGATCCCAGATTTCATTTTTTCAAACCAGTTCAAGGCTGTTCCTCTCAGATTAGCCCTGCCGTTTGAGTCCGGCAGAAGTGAACGTGGCGCTAGTTCGGATAAACGCGCTATTCGTCGTGTTGATAAACAGCGAATAAAATGCATTAAAAATAAATACTTGTCAATCTACAGATGCGAACCGAGCCGCGAAAATGCAACGCAGTTGCTATAAAGATGTAATCGCGGGAGTCGCTATATCTCGATATTTACGCGGTCTTTGAAGTTGCATCTCAAAGGGTAAATCCATATCTTGACGACTTTGTGAAGGTTGTATTTAAGTAATGAACCGCGAATTGACCGTAGCCATATTGAGGATTGCCATCGTGAAATCTAATCTGATGCGTACCTTAGGACTAGCGATCTGCACCTTAATTTTGGGTCCCGAGGTTGGGGCCGAGGAAATTGCAAAGGCCGATTCAATCCGCAAGTACAAATACTACGCCAAGACCGCTCGCACAAACAAAGAGTACGACAGAGCCATAGGCTATTACACGACTCTTCTGCAATATAGTCCCCAAGACTTGAAGGCCGCCTTTTTCTTGGGACAGCTTTATTACGAAAAAAAGGATTCCACCGGCGCACGCATCGCCCTGCCCCAGGCGCGCGTCTCTCTGCGCCAAGCAATCAGCATCGACTCGCTGCATCTGAATTCCAACCGGCTACTCTACACGATCTACCAAGCTGTCGGCGAGGCCGATTCGGCTGCTTTGAGCTTGGAGCGAGCGCTACGCAAAAAGCCGAATGCTGCTGACCGTCGCAAGCTGGCCGACCTCTATCGCCGCGAAGGCCGCAATGAGCGGGCTATCGTCCATTACAAGCAGTTAGTTGAGGCAGACTCGACTGGAGTCGAAGACGCTGAACTCCTTGAAATACTTGCAGTGTTACACCAGGAACTAGGGCAGGTGGATCAGGTTCTTGAGTGGCGTGAACGCCAACTGGATCAGGTTCTTGAGTGGCGTGAACGCCAAGTCGAGGGCGGGACGGGCGGTGCCGATCAATTAAATGCAAAAGCCGTCGCGCTCAAGGAGGGCATCGTCGAACTGAAGCTAGAGGTCGGCAATGTCGAAGGGGCTTACGACATGCTATTGGAATTGGCGAAGGTGGATTCGCAGAACGCCTATTCCTATTATAACCGAATCTCATCAATCGCTTCTGAAGCGGGCAACGACTCCATGCACATCGAGGGCCTCAAGGGCATGGTTGAGGCTGATCCTAAGGATGTGAAGAGCATAGCGGAGCTAGTGGAGTGGGACCAAGGCCGCGGCGAGTTTGCCTCGGCAAAAGCGTGGTTGGGGCGGGGGCTGAAGGTAGATCCCAAGGATGCACACTTACTGCTACTCAAGGGCGACAATCTGGTGAAGGAGGGCGACGAGGAAGGGGCCATCGCTGCTTTTGAGAAAGCCAAAGCCGATCCGGCTTGGGAAAAGGTGGCCCAGCAGCGCATCTGGCAGCTCCGGCCGCCAGAGACCGAAGAAGAAAAGCTCAAGCGGCAGTTCTTCGGCGGCGAAGAGACACAAGAGGAGCAGAACTAAACACCGCTTCGGCCTGTTAGACCGGGGCTAACATCGCGAGGAAAAAAATGATAGAGCTTTTTCACAACGGCGGGTGGGCCATGTATCCCCTGCTCATTCTGCTCATCGTCGGCGTTGGAGTGGCGATTGAGCGCTTTTACAATCTGTTGCGGTCGTCGATCGACGCAGCGGATTTCTTTGCAAATCTCGAAGAGGCACTCAATAGCGGTGGCCCCGACGCCGCGGCCGAGCTTTGCTCGAATACGCGCGGTCCGGTTGCCTCGGTCATCCACGCAGGGCTCCTGCGCTTGGAGCGCGGCATCGACCACGTTGAGAAAGCCATTGACAATTCTGGCGCGGTGGAGATGGCCTTTCTCGAGCGCGGCATGGTCTGGCTCTCGACCGTGGCCAACTTGGCACCGATGATCGGCTTTTTGGGCACGGTCAGCGGTATGATCAACGCCTTTCAGGCGATTAAGGAAGCCGGTGACGTCGAGCCTTCCATGGTCGCGGGTGGTATTTCCGAGGCTCTAATCACCACAGCCTCAGGTTTGATCGTGGGCATCCTAATCCAGTTTTGCTACAACTTCTGCGCCAATCGAATCGACAAGATCATCGCCGACATGACCGAGCAGACGGCTAACTTTATCGACTTGTTGGGCGCACGAGAGTACCAAGGAGCCTATGCGTGATTGGAAGGCGTCAGAGCCGGGTCTCCCCGGAAATCCCCACGGCTTCGATGGCGGATATCGCTTTTTTGCTGATCGTGTTCTTCCTCGTCACGACCACCATGAATCAAGACAAGGTCCTTTCGTTGCACTTGCCGCCGGTGGGCGAGACCAAGGAAGTGCGAGAAAAGAATATTCTCAACGTGTGGATCAATGCCCGCGACCAGCTCGCCTTTTTTGAGAACGACCAGCTAACGCCCGTGCCGTTTGCTGAACTCAAGGAGCGCATTGAGGGGCGTCTGCAAGAAAACGAGAATCTGATCGTCTCGCTCAAGACCGAGCGCGGGGCCACCTATCGGACCTTCGTCGATGTGCTAGACGAGCTCAAACTGGCCGGGGCCACCAAAATCTCGATTGCCAATCCGGAAGAATAACCGATGAAATTCGCACGCAAAGCCAAAGTAGTTAGCGTCATTCCCACGGCTTCCATGGCCGATATATCCTTTTTGCTCCTCGTGTTTTTCATGGTCTCGACGGTTTTCGTGCGTTATAGGGGCGTGCCGGTGGAGTTGCCACAGGCTGAAAAAATTGAGAAACTAGAAAGCCGCCGCAACGTATTACAGGTTTGGGTCAGTAGCGAGGGAGTCGTCAACATTGAAGACCGGAACATACCGCTTTCCGAAGTGGGCAAGCTGGTGCATAGGCACCTGACGGCCAACCCTCGGTTGATCATCTCATTGCGAGGCGATAAGGACTCTGAGTTCGGGGTAATTTCCGATGTCATGGAGGAGTTGCGTAAGGTCGAGGCTCTGCGGGTCAACTTCTCCACCAAACGGGAGTTGGACGAATGATTAGCGGCAAACAGCCTGAAGCTAACCTGCGATTGACGTACCGGAAGACGTTGTGGGCCTGCACGGGTTTTTCTACCCTCTTGCACGCGGCCCTCTTTGTCCTCTTCCCTAACTTTGAGCCCGAAGCCTACGCTAAACCCGAACAGCCGATTATCATTCAACTCGAAGAAATCCCCGAGACTAAACAGGAACGCCGACCCCCACCGCCAGCCCGACCGGTCGTGCCCGTGCCCACCGACAACCCGGATGTCCCGGATGACGTGACCATTGAGGACACCGACCTCGATCTCGATCTCGACGATCTGGCACCGCCGCCGCCATTAGAGGAGGTGGTGGTTGAGGAAGTTGAGTTGGAAGAGGAAGAAGAGATAGTCGAGT
>JAJEEZ010000648.1:0-4452 GCA_022820705.1 Candidatus Latescibacterota bacterium
TGGCGACCGTCATTCCCGGAGCGCGGACCGTCGCGGAAGTTGCCGCCAATGTGGATTGCCTAGAGCGTGCGATTCCCGCTGACTACTGGGCCGAGCTCAAGGAGGGAGGGCTGATCGACGCGGAGGCTCCGACGCCTTAGATCCGCAGATAGACGCAGAAACAAGACGATCTGCCTCTCGAATCGTTCAATCATTTAGGATTGCTGTAGGGACGCTGCAAACTATCCCCTTTTGGCTCAATCTACATTCACACCGAGGAGTAACCACAATGTCCAATTGGCCGATGCTCAAGCACTACGATCGGGATCACCTCGCCAACATTGCCATGCCCATTGGCGGCATTGGCACAGGTACAGTTTCACTGGGCGGACGCGGGGATTTGCGCGACTGGGAACTGATGAACCGCCCGGCCAAGGGATTTGTCCCAATGAGCGATGGAGGTCGAGGGGGTTGGCCATTTTTTGCCCTGTACGCCAAACCCGCTGGCGGCCCGTCCGTCACCCGTGCGCTCGAAGGGCCGGTGGATGTATCCGAATACCAGGGGGCAAGCGGCAGTGTGGCGGCCAATCACGGCTTGCCGCGCTTTGCACAATGTGCGTTTGCCGCGGCCTATCCACTTGCACAGGTCCAGCTATCCGATCCACAAGTTCCGGTCGCGGTTTGTCTCGAAGCGTTCAACCCGCTCATTCCCGCCAACGCCGATGACAGCGGCATCCCCATCGCGGTGCTGCGCTATACGCTCACCAATCGGACCAACAAGCGCGTCACGGCCTCGGTATGCGGCTCGCTGCCCAATTTTATTGGCAACGATGGCGTGGAAGAGTTGGCCCAGGCCAATCGCAATCGCTTTCGCAAGGCAACGCACTGTCAGGGCATTTTCATGGACAGCAAAGGGGTTGATCCCGCCGCTATCAGCTATGGCACTATGGCCCTGACCACTACGGCCAAAACGGGCGTTACCTATCGCACGGCGTGGAAAAAAGCCGGGTGGGGCACGTCGCTGCTCGATTTTTGGGACGACTTTGCCGCCGATGGCCGGGTGGAAAAACGCCCCAGTGGAGGGGCTGACATGCCGAGTGCTTCGCTCGCGGTGCGCACCACCATTCTGCCCAAGGAGAGCAAGACCATCACCTTTTTGCTGACGTGGCACTTTCCCAATCGGCACACGTGGTCGCCGGGCGACGATCCCTACCTTGGCAACTACTATGCGACGCACTATGGCGATGCGTGGGATGTGGCCGGCAAAACTGCGCCGAGGCTCAAAAAGCTGGAACAACAGACCATGCGCTTTGTCCAAGCCTTTGCGGCAAGTGACCTACCCGAGGTTGTCAAGGAAGCCGCCCTGTTCAATCTCAGCACCCTGCGGACGCAAACGTGCTTCCGCACTCCCGATGGACGTTTATTTGGCTGGGAGGGATACAACGATCACAGCGGCTGCTGCATGGGTTCCTGTACGCATGTGTGGAATTACGAACAAAGTACGGCGTTCCTCTTTGGCGATCTGGCTCGCACGATGCGCGACACCGAATTCAATCACGCTACCGACGACCAAGGCATGATGAACTTTCGCGTCCATCTGCCCCTCAGTCGCGCCCGTGAATTTGGCAAAGCCGCGGCCGACGGTCAGATGGGCTGTATTATGAAAGCCTATCGCGACTGGCAGCTTTGCGGCGACGATGCCTTCCTCCAATCGATTTGGCCAAAGGTCAAAAAGGCCCTTGAATTTTGCTGGATCGAAGGCGGGTGGGACGGCGATGGCGACGGCGTTATGGAGGGCTGTCAGCACAATACTATGGACGTCGAATACTACGGCCCTAATCCGCAAATGGGGATCTGGTATCTGGGTGCTTTGCGCGCTGGCGAGGAAATGGCGGCCCATCTGGGCGAAGCTGACTTTGCCCAAACCTGTCGGCGGCTCTACGAGAGTGGTCGCGCCTACATTGACGAGCAGTTGTTCAATGGCGAATACTACGAGCATCGCATTGAACCACCCAAAAAAGTGGCCGCAGCGCTGCGGCTAAGTATGGGCGCGGCCGAACTCTCCGATCCAGATTACCAACTCGGCAGCGGTTGTTTGGTAGATCAGCTTGTTGGCCAGTTTTTCGCCCATGTCTGCGGCTTGGGCTATCTGACCAAGCGCGCCCATGTGCGCCAAACTCTCAGGAGCATCCGCAAGTACAACCATCGCAAAAAGCTGACGGATCACTTCAACTGCATGCGCTCTTATGCCTTGGGCGATGAATCGGCTTTGCTCATGGCGAGCTATCCCCACGAGCGGCCCGACAACCCATTTCCCTATTTCACGGAAGTGATGACTGGGTTTGAATACACCGCGGCCATTGGCATGCTCTACGAGGGGCAGCGCAAAAACGGTCTGCAAACCATGCGCGACGTTCGCAATCGCTACGATGGGGCGAAACGCAGTCCCTTTGACGAAGCCGAATGCGGCCATCACTACGCCCGCGCCATGATTGCTTGGGCCGGGGTGCTGGCGCTGACGGGATTTTATTATTCGGGGGTTACAAAGTCTATCGCCTTTGCCGCAGAGCTTGGGACCTTTTTCTGGTCAAATGGCGCTGCTTGGGGCACGGTGCGCATTGCCCAACGCCCGTCGGGCTATCGCATTGTCTTGGATGTTTTGTATGGGCAGATCAAAATTAAGCACTTCAGGCTGACCGGCGTGGGCGAGCATACCTTTGCCCGGGAGCTCGTGCTGCGCGAGAATAGCCAACGGACCTTTGTCGTAAGATGAGAGTATCGAGCAAGGAGCATACAATATGACGCGCTATACCCGCATTGGCCTGACTGGGGCCAACGGCACCATTGGCCGCGTGCTGCTGGCCGGCTTGGGAGCCGAATACGAATTCAAGGCATTCACGCGCCGCCCGGTCGATTTTCCCGCTACTATCGTCAATTTCGACCGCGCCGCAGAGGTTGAAGGGGCGTTTGAGGGTTTGGAGGCCGTAATTCACCTAGCGGCTGATCCTAGCCCAAGTGCCTCTTGGGAAAGCGTGCGGGATCACAACCTTGAAGGCATGTACCAGGTGCTGGAAGAGTGCCGCCGATCTGGGGTCAGACGTCTAGTCTTTGCCTCGACCAATCACACTCAGCACGGCAATACTATTTTGACCACTCCTGAAACCTTGGATCCGACCAAGTCCATCCGCATGCGTTTTGATGAGCCGCCCAATCCCGACTCCATGTACGCGGTCTCCAAGCTCTTCGGCGAAAACATGGGCAAGCTGTACAGTCAGCGCTACGGCCTTGAATTCGTCGGTCTGCGCATCGGCTGGATCATTGCTAAAGACGATCCGACCACTATGCGCGGCACCTCTGCCGAGGACTATATGCGGGCTATGTTCCTCAGCCATCGCGATTGTATTGAAGCCCATCGTCGTGCCCTGGAAGTGGACACTCAGTATCTGTTGGCCTACGTGATCAGCGGCAACGGACGGCGCGTCTTTGACTTGGAGGCGACCAAGAAGAATCTGGGCTATGTGCCGCAAGACGACGCCGAGGATTATTTTCGTCGCGTGGAAGGATAGAACGCTCTCGCCGCCGAGGTTGAGCAGTAGATTTCTTGGACGTATTTTAAGGTTGCTTACCAGCTCTTTGCGGCTGGGAAGTAACTCATCTCAACCTCGTCCTCTAAGTTTGCTGGATAACCTTACTAGTCAAACTCGGGGACTTAAGTTAGAAAGGAGAGGCATGACCTCTTTCCCCCGTACCACAAACATGTGCATAGAGTTTCTACACCAGAAACTCACCCGGCACGTAACCCCCTTGCTCATCATTGCCCTCAGTATCTTGCTGCCGCAAATGGCATCGGCAGGTGCTTGGACGCTTGAAAAGGGCCACGTATGGAGCAAAATCACTGTCATGTCGCAAGCGACCGATCAGCACTATGATGCGGGTGGAAATGCGGTTGACATGCCCGCCGACGCCCGCTACCAATCGCAGCAGGTCTATTTCGACATTCGCTACGGCGTGACCGACCAAATCGACCTTGGCCTACAGATCCCGTATCTCAGTAATAAATTCGTAGATAAAGATGAGAGTAATGATGTGGCAACTCCGCCGCCTGCTCTGGAAACGGAATCGGGCTTGGGAGATATACGCGGATTTGCCAAAATTAACCTCGTGAACAGCGCTGATCTGGTGGGTACGCTGAAATTGGGATTCAAAGCCCCTATGGGAGACTACCGGGAAGTGCCCGAGGCCCTTTCCATAACCGGCGGCCAATGGGATTTTGACGTGGTCGCGCAACTGGGCCGCTCTTTTTATCCAGTGCCTGTTTACGCCAATCTCGATCTGGGGTATCGCTGGCGCGGAGAATACAAGGATTCCGATCCTAGTCCCGATCGTAGCTACACCCCAGGCGCAGAGTTCGTCTTTAACGCCGAGGCAGGCTATAGCCCCATGGATAAACTCCTCGTCGCCCTCAAGTACGAA
>JAJEEZ010000134.1:0-5633 GCA_022820705.1 Candidatus Latescibacterota bacterium
CCATCCGTGTCGAGCAGCGAGCGGTACTCGCGGTCGAAAACGAAAATGTGCCGAGCACCAACCCCTTGTTCGGCGCGCTGCAATTTAAGCACTAGGTTCCGATAGAGAGTGGTGTGCTCGCGGCCCTCGTTCAAATAGGACAACACGCTGCCGGACAGATTTGTGCTCACCAGCGCGGCAACCGATACGAGGTGGTCGCGCATCTGCCGCTCCAAGCTGCGGTCCGTCAGCTCAAAGAGCACCCAACCCGATAGCCCTACAACAACCATGACCAACAGCACGAAACTCAAAATCAGCTTGTGGCCGATCCGCGTCCGCGGACGCTCTCCGGGGGCCTTGCCCTTGGTCATTTGGACAAACTCGACAAATTGGCGCATCCTATTTGGTAATGTACCGTCTTAAGAAAGACGAACAAGCCGAGTAGTGGTTCTCGCTGACTCGTGCTGTTGGACCTAGCCTACCAACTCAATCTATTCTAAAAAGGCATACTCTATGAAGTACCTCCTATTGGCCGCTTGTAGTTTTTTGCTAGCCTGCGGCGACTCGGATGACGACCAAGGCGAGGTGACTGTTCACTTCAACCACACCGTCGCCGGTGCCGATCTCAAGCACGAAGAGATTCTCTACACCAACGCCGCGGGTAACGAATACGGCGTTACCCGCCTAGAGTACATCGTCTCGGATATCGCCTTAGAGACGGCTGGGGGCAAGCGCGTCGAACTGGCCGAATTTCACTATCGCAACGCCTTCGTAAATGCGACCCGCAGCGTTTCGGCCAAGGTGCCCGGTGGCGAATACGCTACTTTGCACTTTACCTTTGGCATCGACGGCGCTAAAAACGAGACCGGCGTACTGCCGAGCGTCGATCACTTCAACAACATGGCGTGGCCCGCTCCCATGGGTGGCGGCTACCACTATATGCGCATGGAGGGCCTCTTCCGCACCGACGATGGCGCGGGAGCCTTTCTCACGCACACCGGCCCGGCGGGTGGAGAAGACTTTTCGGTTGACGTCTCCCTGCCGCTTTCCCTAACAGTTAGCGGGGATGAGTGGGCAATCGCCGTGGTGATGGACCTCAACGAGTGGTACGACGCGCCATCCCTGTACGACTTTAGCGGTCACGGCGGAATCATGGGCAACGCCAACGCGCAATTGACCTTGCAAGGCAACGGCGCTACCGTCTTTTCCCTAGGCTCTATCGGGCACCCCGACCACGTCAGCCAAGGCCACGGGGAAGAGGAAGTCGAACAAGACCAAGCAGCGCAAGACCACGACGAACACGTAGGGGGATAACCCATGAAGTTTGGGGCACTAATCCTGCTAGGGCTAGTCGCCTGCGGCAAAGACGCGGTCGTTCCCCCTACCCCTCCGCCGACCCCAACCCCCTATGAACTAGTCGTGCCGACGGGATTTCCCGCACCGGAAATCCCACCCGACAATCCCCTGACCATCGAGGGCATCGCCCTTGGCGAGCGGCTTTTTGCCGATCCCATCCTCTCGGTCGATAGCACCACAGCCTGCGTTTCGTGTCACCTGCCCGCTCATGCCTTCTCCGATCCGCGGCCCCTTAGCCAAGGCGTCGGAGGTCTCACCAGCCGCAACTCCATGCCGCTTTTCAACTTGCTCTGGAGCCCATCTTTTTTTTGGGACGGGCGCACAGCTAGTCTCGAAGACCAAGCCCTCGAACCCGTGCAGAGCCTCACGGAGCTGGGAGAGAACTGGGATCGCGTGGTGGCCAAATTGGAGCGCCATCCCGAATATCCCGCGCTCTTCGCCCGCGCCTTTAGCGACGCGCCCATCAACCGGCAACGCGTCGTCCAAGCCATCGCCCAATTCGAGCGCACCCTCGTTTCGGCAGACAGCAAATACGACCGCTGGCTGGCCGGTCAAGCGGAGTTTACCCCGGAAGAGGAACGGGGCTTCCTTCTCTTTCACACCGAGGCGGGCGACTGCTTTCACTGTCACGTCGCACCGCTTTTCACCGACAACGAGTTCCACAACAACGGGCTGGATCTAGATCCCCCGGATGAGGGGCTGGCCGCGCTCACTGGAAAACGCTTCGACCGCGGCAAATTCAAGACGCCGACCCTCCGCAACATAGAATACACGGCACCGTACATGCACGATGGCCGCTTCCAAACCCTTGAAGAAGTCGTCGAGCACTACGACTCCGGCTTTCACCGCATAACCCTCACTGACCCGCTGTTGCTCGTCCGGCCCAACCTCGACCTCGACCCGGCCGACAAACGCGCCCTCGTAGCCTTTTTGAAAACCCTTTCCGACCCTCAATTCCAAGCCCCGTGACGCGCTTGGGTCTCTGTTACTTTTCCCTTGATTAAGTTTCAGAATTTCGTATAATACAAGCACTTATGAACAAAATCAGCACCGGTTTAACTCCTCATCTAGCGAGGTTTTAGTGGCCACCATAACCAAGAAAGATCTAGCGCGGTCGGTAGCCGACACGCTCGGCTGCAAAAACAACCTGACTTTGCAAATGGTCGATAGCCTCTTCGAGGCCATGCGCGAAACGCTTATCGAGGGCAATCGCATTGAAATCAGAGGCTTCGGCGTCCTCGAAGTCAAAGATACCAAGCCCAAGCCCGCGGCACGCAACCCGCGCACCGGCGAGGTCGTGTACGTGCCCGCCCGCCGCAAAACCCACTTCAAGCCGGGCAAACAGCTCAAAGAAGCCCTGCACGATACCGGCTCGGTCGCCGACCAAGCTGCGCCAGAGCCCGGCGGCTCTTGGCCCCCCTAATATCGTTGGAAATTCGCTCCAAAAAATTAAAAGCCGGCTCATTGCGAGTCGGCTTTTATTGTGTGTGCGTTGGTCTCGCGCTGCTGATGGCATCCGACATCCGCGCCGAGCAACGCCTACACATCGGCGCGGATCCGCGCATCGAACTGCTCATCGCAGTCCAGCTCCTCAGCCAGTATCGCTATCTGACGCCCTATCAGGTGGATTATGCGGATGACCTCGTCTCCCACTTCTCGCGCTATCCTCCCCAGCAGGCCGTGGCCTTTTTTCGCAGCTTGAGCTTGGACACCGGGTGGTCCGATGCCTACCCAACCGCCATGCTCTACCTGTCCGATCCACCCGTACTAGAACCAACCCAACCCATTCCCCCCCATATCTATCGCGCCTTTCGCGGCGAGGAAAACTTTACGCGCTTCGTCCACGCCTTGCGCAGCTTTGCGCGCCAGACCCAATTCAACCACTTCTTCACCCGCAGTCAAAAGCTCTATCAGCTCCTTGAGACACGCCTCCGCGAAGAACTGGCCGGTGCCGATCCCACCGGCGAAGTCGAGGCTTATTTCGGCACCCGCCAAATCAGCTACCACCTCATCCTTAGCCCGCTTTTGCACCACGGGGGATTTGGTCCGCACATCGGTCGCCACGGGGGGCCGTACGATGTCTATACGCTGCTCGGCCCCACAGGTGCCACGCAGCGCGGCCTACCCGAATACGGCCCCCGCGAGCAGCTTTTGCAGATTATATGGCACGAATTCATCCACGCCTTCGTCAACCCCCTCAGCGAGGAGTACTATCCCATGCTGAGGCCCCATGCCGACCTATTCGCCCCGCTGGCTGAACAGATGGCCACCATCGGCTACACGCACTGGTTCGACTGCGCCAATGAACACCTCATCCGCGCCATCACCGCGCGCTTAGCCCACCATCACCTCGGCGCGGAAGCAGGTCGCCGGGCACTGCGCGAAGAATCCGGGCGCGGCTTCCGCTATATCCACGCCATTGCCCACCGCCTCGAATCATACGAATCCCAGCGCGACCGCTACCCGACCTTCGCCACCTTCTTCCCCCGCTTAATCGCCGTCTTTACCGAGCTTGATCCTGAAACTTTAGCGCACTAGCCGCCGAAAAAGATCCTCCTGCGGCGGTACTTCGAGCAGTTCGTCCAACGTCCCGCGCTCCAACCCCTCGGCAATAACGGCAAAACTCTCTCGCACCACGGCCGCGGTCTGCTCGACCTCAGCCTCGCCGTGGGCGCAATTGAACATGAATCCCGTCGCCAAGATCACGCCGCGGCGGGCGTTTTCTTGGATGAACAGCGTGTTTACTTTGGCGGTCGTCGCGGCATCCTCCGCTCCCAAGCGGATGCGGGGATGCGCAGCCACCCCCTCGCAGCTAGCGTCGAGTCCAACGACCGCGGCTGCCGCGTCAATCTGCTCCTTGAAGAAGGTGCCGATGCGCTGGAAGTGGCCTACTGCGTCGCGGCGTTCCAACTCGCGCAAGGTCGCCAGCGAGGCTGCCACGCCGATGTTGTCGTCCCAATAGGCGCTGGAGATAAACATCTGCTGAGCCGGGGCCATAAACTCCCGCTTGCCGACCACCGCGCCCATTGGATAGCCGTTGGAGATGGCCTTGGCAAAAACGGATATATCTGGCGTCACGCCCGTGTATTCCTGGGCACTGCCCAAGGCGACGCGGAACCCCGACGACACCTCGTCGAAGATGAGCACCACGCCGTAGTGCGACGCCAACTCCCGCACCTTTTCCAAGTAGCCCGGCGGTGGCTCGTCGGAGCGCATCGGCTCCATGATAATACAGGCCAACTCGCCAGCGTGCTCTTCGAGCAGAGCGGTGAGTTCATCGACATCGCCATAGGTAAAAGGCATAGCCGTGCCCTCCAGACAGCGGGGCACGCCAATCGGCTCAATGCCATTGAAAAGATGAGTGGCCAGTCGCTCGGCCCCGATGTTGGCGGCTTGGTACCAGTCGTGCCAGCCGTGGTACCCGCAAAACAGCACCTTGTCGCGGCCGGTAACTCCGCGCGCGATCCGCACCGCAATGGTACATGCCTCGCCGCCCCCCTTGCAGTAGCGCACCATTTCCGCTGAGGGCACGATCCGCACCAACTCCTCGGCCAACTCCACCGCCGACTCTTGGACGATGCTATAGATGGTCCCGCGGTCGATTTGGGCGCGAACCGCGGCATCGACCACTTCGTCGGCATAGCCCAAGATCACCGGCCCCACCGCACTGGTCCAATCGATGTATTCGTTGCCATCTACATCCCAGATGCGGCAGCCTTTAGCGCACTCGGCGTAGATCGGACTGACGCCGAGCGCGGCCCGGGTCGGCCGCCGGCTGATGAGCTGAGTGGTGCCGGGGACGAGCGCTTTGGCGCGCTCGTATATTTGCAATGAGCGGCGCACTGAGTGTTCTCGCATGACACAGGCTCCTTCTACCGCCCGCTGCGGAGCGGATTCTAGTTGCGCTTTGGACTATCTCACCGCTGCGAAGTGGCACTTATCGCCGGTAGCGGTGTTAGATAATTTGACAGCCCGTTTAAGTCCCTTTTTTTTGCCTATCTAACCTCGAACTTCTGAATGGAGCTTCATCATGCAACGCGCCTTGCCTCTCTTCGTCCTCTTACTAGCGCTGCCGCTGACCGCCCACGCCTTTGATGGAAAACGCGAGGGGTTTATGTTCGGTTTGGGCCTTGGGCCGAGCTACCAGTCCATCGAGCAAGAGTGGCTCATCGACGGCGAACCTTCCCGGCACAAGAACAGCGACTCGGCATTCGGGATAGCGATCCAGCTCGGCTACGGCCTCACTGACCACCTCGTCTTAGGCTGGATCTTGGACTTAGGCAACGACACCAACGACG
>JAJEEZ010000199.1:0-7259 GCA_022820705.1 Candidatus Latescibacterota bacterium
TCTGAAGACCAAGTTCGCACCGTCCAGCGCCAATTTGGGACGCCCACTTTTGTCTATCATCAAAAGGCGTTGGAATCCCAAGCCCAAAAGGCACTGGTCTTTCCCAATGCACACGGCCTGACAGTGCGCTACGCCGTGAAAGCCTGTCCGTCAGCCGGCGTGATCCGCATCCTCAATCGCGCTGGCCTGCACATCGACGCAAGCAGCGGCTACGAAGCGCTGCGAGCCATGCGCGCTGGCGTCCCTGCGGACCAAATTCAGCTCACGACCCAACAACTACCCGACAATTTAGCCGACCTAGTGCGCCAAGGCGTCCTCTTCAACGCCTGTTCCCTGCATCAACTTGCAGCCTACGGCCGACTTTTTCCGGGCCGCGAAGTCTCCGTGCGCATCAACCCAGGCCTGGGTTCGGGACACAGCAACCGCACCAATACGGGCGGCCCTTCGTCGAGCTTCGGCATCTGGCACGAACACCTCGACCAAGTGCTCGCAACGGCCGCCGAACACAACCTGAAGCTCACTGGCTTGCACAGCCATATCGGCTCGGGCAGCGACCCAGAAGTCTGGCAGCACTGCGCCCGGCTGACACTCGGCGTGGCCGCCAAGCTGCCCGAGGTGAGGCGCGTGAATATGGGCGGTGGTTTTAAGATTGGGCGCATGGCTGACGAAGTATCGACCGACTTGCACAAGGCCGGCCAACCTGTGGCCGACGAATTCAACCGCTTCGCCGAAAAGCACGGCCGCAAACTGCATCTAGAAATCGAACCTGGGACCTTCTTGGTGGGCAATGCCGGGGCCATCGTCTGTAGCGTCGTCGATGTAGTCGATACCGGCCAACAGGGCTATTCCTTCATTAAGGTCAATAGCGGCATGACCGAAGTGCTGCGTCCCAGCATGTACGGAGCGCAACACCCCATCGTCGTAGTCCCGGCCACACCCGAAGAGCGCGGCCAAGGCGAGTACCTAATCGCCGGGCATTGCTGTGAAAGCGGGGATATTCTCACGCCAGCATCCGGCAACCCCGAAGAACTGGCACCTCGCGTACTCACCGAGCCGCGCATCGGCGACGCGGTTTTTATCGGCGGCAGCGGAGCCTATTGCGCTGGCATGGCCGCCAAAAACTACAATTCCTTCCCGGAAGCAGGCGAAGTGCTGCTCGGCACAGACGGCGAACTCCATCTGCTGCGCCAGCGACAAACCCTCGACCAAGTCCTAGCCAACGAGTCCCTACCCGCTTTCCTCAGCGTCTGAGCCGCGCAGCTTCGGGTCTAGCGCGTCGCGCAGCCCGTCGCCTAGCAGGTTGTACAGGGTCACGGTCGCAAAAATGGCCAAGCCCGGCACGACCACCAGCCACCAAGCTGCCGCATTGCTGCGCGCCCCAGCCAGCAGGGCACCCCAAGTGATCACTTCTGCTGGTATCCCTACCCCTAAAAAGCTCAACCCCGACTCGGCGAGGATGGCACCTGCGACCCCGAAGGCCGCCGGGATCAGGATTGGACCGATGGCGTTGGGCAGGATGTGGCGGAACATGATCCGCCCGTTTGAGTACCCGAGGCTGCGCGCGGCAGCCACGTAATCGTAGCTGCGCACCTGCAAGAACTGCGAGCGCGTCAACCGGGCGATACCGACCCAACTCGTAAGGCCGATAATGATCATGACGAAGAACAGGCTCGGCGGAAAAAATGCCGCGACCGTCAATATCAAAAAGAAGCTAGGGATCGCGGCCCACAGCTCGAAAAGGCGCGAGAGTGCTAGGTCAATCCATCCCCCGAAGTAACCGGCCAACGCTCCCAAGACCAAGCCAATGGCCAGCGATATGCCCACGGCCACTAGGCCAATAGTCAAAGCGTAGCGCGTGCCGTGAATCAGCCCCGAGAGCACATCGCGGCCCAAGCGGTCCGTGCCCAGCCAGTGCTCGGTCCCCGGGGGCTGGTACTTCTCCCGCAAGCGGACTTCGCCTGGGGCATAAGGCACCGGCGGGAAGATGGCTTCCTCTAGCTTGAGCTTTTTGAAGTTGCGTCGGCGCTTCAATTCCGCTGGCCAGTCCGCTACTCCCAGATAGACTGCGTATTGGCGGAAAGCCGGAAAGTAGGTCTCGCCTTTGTACTTCATGTAGTATGGCTTGTCGCCAGCCAGCAAGTCGGCGCTTAAGGCCACAATTCCCAGCAAGACGATGCCCAAGAGACTGAGCAGAGCGGGCTTGTTTTTCTTGAATTGCTTCCAGACGACCTGTCCGTAGGACTGCCCTTGTGCAACGGCCTCCGCGCTCATCTACACACTCGCAAAGTCGATGCGCGGGTCCACGACCTTGAGCAAAATATCCGCCACCAAGATCCCCGCCAGCGATAGGGCCGAACCAATGGTAAAAAGTGCCATAGCCACGGGGTAATCGCGCACGATGACCGACTGAAAAGCCAAAAAGCCCATGCCCGGAATGGTGAAAATCGTCTCGATAAACACCGAACCCGCAATCATTCCCGGCAACAACCCCGCTAGCAGCGTTACAATGGGAATCAGGGAGTTGCGCAGCACGTGGCGCAGCACCACAACGCGGTAGCGCAATCCCTTAGCCTGAGCGGTGCGCACGTAGTCCAGCCGCAAATTTTCCAGCATGCTAGTGCGCATATAGCGCGAGATGCCAGCGAAGCTGGAGTAAGTCGAAGCCAATATCGGCAAAACCATGTGGTGGGCGTGGTCGGTCAGCAGCCGCCAGAATCCCCAGTCCTCCCCAGCTTCCAAGGATTGGATGCCGGAGGCTGGAAACCAGTGGAGGAATTCCTTGTTGCAGAAAAACAAGATCAACAGCATGCCGAGCCAAAACGAAGGCAGCGACCACAGCATAAAGGTCCCAGTGGTAACCAAGCGGTCGATAGCGGTATTTTGCTTGACCGCGATCACTATGCCCAGCGGCACGCCGATTAGATAGGCAAAAACTAGGCTGATGAGGTTGATTTCCAGCGTGATGGGCAGCCGGTCGAGGATGTGGTCAATGACCGGTTCCTGATCTTTAAAGGATCGCCCTAAATTTAGCGTCACCAAACGCCACCCACCCACCTGCACCAGTTCCAAGCCAGACCCGCCATACGCGTAGTT
The DNA here is from genome assembly GCA_022820705.1 of Candidatus Latescibacterota bacterium. GTDB lineage: Bacteria > Latescibacterota > UBA2968 > UBA8231 > UBA8231. The sequence goes on from JAJEEZ010000199.1 coordinate 3,094, forward strand.
TTGGGTTGGCGAGAAAAGGCGGCTCTGCCAGAAAGGCGACTCGACTAGCTCGTTGACGCGCTCGGGGCGCAGGTGGCGAAAGTGCGCCAAGAAGCGCGCCTTGCGATCCTCGCCCTCAAGCGCGGCCAATTCGGCCCGCGCCGCGTCTGTTAGCTCGTCGAGCACGGCGTCGGCCAACAAGGCCCCGCGGTCGAATGCGCCCAAGTCCTCCACGCGCAAGACCAAGTTGGAAAGCCAGTGCAAATACTGGATGTGTAGCGGTTGGTCCAGCCCGAGCTGGCGGCGCAAATCTCGGCGCGTCTTCTCCATGTCCGTCTGCTGGTCGGTGGAGATCCCCTCGCCACCAGCCGCCCCGCCCAAGAACAGATCAACCGGGTCGCCGGGTGCCAAGCGCATGATCAGGAAGGTCAGTAGGGTGATGCCGAGGAGGGTTGGGATGGCCAGCAGAATGCGCTGGATGGTGTACTGCAGCATGGTGGGAGCGCGGACGCTTTACTCCTCTAGTTCCTCGGCCCGCGCAAACGCCGCCTCGCTCTTCTCAATCAATTCCTTATGGGCGTAAACCGTCCCCAAGTGCAACCACACCAACGCATTGTCCGGCATCTGTTCGGCGAGCTGTTCCAAGAGCGGCAACGCGCCATCCATATCCTCTGTGGCCAAGTGGACCATGGCGAGGTTGTAGCGCACATCCCCATCGTCGGGTTCGAGCTGTAGTACCTGCTCATAGGCTCGCTTAGCCGCAGTATATTTTTCTTGCTGCCAGTAGAGGTTGCCCAAGTTGAAGTGGGGCCTGAAATCATCGGGGTTCAGCTCTATGACCTTGCGATAATTGGCCTCGGCACCCTCGTAGTCCTCGGCTTGGGCTTGGGCGATGGCGAGATTGGTCAGGCCATTGAGGTTCTCGGGATTGATCTTGACCACCTGCGACAAGGCACCGATGGCCTCATCAAGGTCGCCATTTTCCAAGTAGAGCGACCCTAGGCTGAAAAAGGTGCCCTCGTCTTCTGGGTCCGCGGACGCGATCTTCTGGTAGGTGGCGATAGCCACATCCGTGCTGTCGATCTGGTAATAGACGTACGCGAGGTTGCGCCAAGCGTCGAGCGCGCTTTCGTCGATGATGGTAGCGTTGTGAAACGAGTGCCGCGCCATCACGTAATTCGGGGCCTCGCCTTGGGCGTGGACCACGCCGGCATTGTACTCGCGCGCCCAAAATTGGCGACGCGTTTGTTCAACCTCGCTTTGAAACTTGGGGTCGCGCTCGGCGTGCGCTAGGTGCTCAGCCATTTCGCCATAGCGGCCCTCATTTCCCAAGAGCCGACCCATGAGCAAGTGAGCCTCGTAATTCTCCGGCTCGGTCTGCAAGACTAGGGCGAGTTGCTTTTTGGCCTCTTGCGGCTGCTCCTGCTTGATGTAGAGCTTGGCCGCCGTCAAGGCCGAACTCTGACACCCCAACCCGGCGACGGCGATGAGCACCGCCAGCCAGCATACGCGCTTCATTGGCAATTTCCCGCGAGAAAAACTGCGCGGCGCACATCCTGTGCGCCGCGCAACGGTCGAATTTAGAACCCGAACTGAAAGGTAAAGGTATTGAGCGCGTCGAAATACTCGACCGTAGTGTAGGCGTAATCAACGCGCAAATTTTTGATCGTCCCGGCATCCAGATTCAGACCAAAACCGAAGCTGGTGCCGTAGATGTAGTCGTCATCCGAGTTGGGTGCGTAGTCGAAGCCAGCGCGCAAGGCAAAGAAATTGCTCAACACATATTCAGCACCCAATCGGTACTGATCGTAGGCAAAATTGTTATGCCGGAAAACCGAGGACAGATTGAGCGCGTCCATATAGCGATAGCTCAGACCGAGCTCAAACGTTGAGGGCAGGTCAGCGGAACTGGCCTCCACATTGTAATCGGACGGTCCGCGGCGCAACCCGTCAATCTGGCCGCGACGCAACAGGCCGGAACCGCCAAACTGCATCCGCGTGCCGATGTGTTTGAGCGCCACCCCCAAGTCCAAGCCGGCAATCCCGCCCAGATTGGCGTATTGCAGACCAGCGCTAAACGAGGCCGCAGTGGCCTCGACGCGCTGGATGCGGTTGACGACATAATGGCTGGTAAACCCGACGGCGATGCGATCAGTCAGTTCCTTCGCAAAGGTCAGGCCCACCGTGAAGAAGGTCGGCGAAAAGGTCGCGCCGGTGCCGTCTGGATTGGCCTCGGTCGTCACCGGAATCTGGCCAAAATCCAGCGCCTTGATGTTGAAGGCTAGCGAGCCGAGGCTCTTGAAGTTGGCACCGGTAGCCAGATAGTTGATGCGAGTATCCGCCAGATAGGACATCGTCGAGAACATGATGCCCGCGTTGGATTCGGACTTGGACAGACCCGCCGGGTTCCAGTGCAGAGCCTCTAAACCGGAACTGGTGGCGATTGAGGCCCCGCCCAAGGCCATGTCGCGCGCGCCAACCGGAATCAGCAGTTCCGGGGCCGCGGCCGTACCGGCGCGATCATAGCCATCGGCAAAGGCCGTAGCCGAGGCGAAAACCAGCGCCAGCAGGATCGTCGAGATGCGAAAGCTGTGTCGAAGCATGGAATGGCCTCCTATTTCTCTTTTTGATATCCCGTGCACCTAGAAGCTCTCCAGGAACTGCTGCTCTTGGATGATGGCCAGCTTGAGGATCCGACTTTTGCCGTGATCCGGCAACTCGATATGGGCGATATACATGCCGCTGGCCACCGGCAGTGCGTTGTGGTTTTGCAGATCCCAGCGCTCGAAATGCGGTAGGCCGTCATTGTCCCCCTCAATCGTGCGCACCAGCGTGCCGCTCATGTCGAAGATACGGATATTCGCATTGGTCGGCAGGTGGCTGAAGGTCACGAAGTGGCTGTAACGGCTGGTCTCCGCTGCGTTGACGCCGAGATAGGGATTGGGGAAGACGTTGATCTTCTCGATGTCTTCGGCTAGATAGCCGTCGTTGCTTTCCGACCCCGGGACCGTAAATGAAAAACGATCGGCCGGGGTGTTGACGTGGTTGGCGATCAGCAGGAACGAATCGCCGTTCGACGGGAAGTCCTCCTCGCGGCGGCGCTCGGAAAAGATGATCCACATGAAGGGCAGAAATTCTTCTCCTTCTGTCCCATCGTAGATCAAGCCGTTTCGCAACAAGATGTCGCTGTTCTCGCCTTGGTTGGGGTCTGTGTAATCCAAGTCAAAGATGAACAGCCACTCGCGCGGACCAGAGCCGGCGACATTGCTCGCCACAGTGTACCAAGGGGGACCATAGACGCCGTTGACCAAGCCGCCAGGCTGGTTGTTTTCGAGGAAGGCCACTTCCAAGCGGCGCGGCGGATCGCTCTCGATATCCCAAGCGGAAAGCGCAATCTGATTGCGCTCCTGATAGACATAGACGCCTGGGCCTTCGGTATTGATAATGTACTTGCCGAAGTCCCAAGGATTCTGCGTCGTCGTCAGGTCTCCGGCTGCTGGCGGCTCTCCTCCAGCACCGCGCAGATAGCGATAGGCCCACGACACGTTCTCGTTGTTGGGGTCCACCGGCTTGTACTGGTCTTCGCCGTCCTCTTCGATGACGTCGGTGAAGCGCAACTCCACTGTGCGCAACCGGTCCGGCGTCACCGTCGTCGGCGCGAACCACTGATGATTGGGATCGCCGGTCATCGCGCCTTGGAAGCCTTCGGCACCCCAGGCGTAGGAACCGCCGGCCCAAGTGAACCAGCGAGTGTCGCTGGCGTGATCGACGGCTTGGGCAAAGTCGGCGGCGTTGATTTGGCCATCGCCCGTCAAGTCGGCCGCCTCGGGCGAAGCCTTCCAAGCCTCAAATGGCATCGCCGGACCAGCCCAACTCTTCATGCCAGAGGGCGGACCAGCGACGGCGACCTCAATGCCAGCGGAACCGACGTAGAAGGCTGTGCCAGCTTGGTCGGCCTGACTTTCCAACAGCGTCTGACCGCTGGTTTTGTCGACCAGATTCCAGACCGTGTTGCCGTCGGCGTCGGCAGCGTATTCAACCGCGTAGTCGTTCCCGGTGGTAATCGTCGGATTGACCACAGAGACCGAGACCGTTCCGTCGCTGGCACCGGCGGTGTGCTGGGCGCTAATCATGTCCCCAGGCTCGCTCAGATAGCGAGTGCCCGGCGGCGGCTCCTGCGGCACGCA
>JAJEEZ010000091.1:0-7438 GCA_022820705.1 Candidatus Latescibacterota bacterium
ATGTCGAGGCTCCCATGGTTGGCCAGTTCGACGATCGCGACTACATGGACGATCTCTACCGCTATCCGGGTGTGCGCGGTGGCTATGGTGGCTATGGCGGCTACTACGGCGGCTACGGCGGCTATGGCGGCTATTATCCTACCTCTGGCTACTATCCCTCCTATTACGGCGGCTACCCCTCCTATTATGGCGGCTATGGCCCCTATAGTTACGGCTACGATCCGTACTATCGGAGTTCGGGCGGTTACTACGTGCCGCCAGGTTATGAACTGGTCAGCACGCGCCAGCTCGACGATTTGCGCGCGGCGAGTCGGCTGAATGCGACGCCGGCGATTGCCGACCCGGCCGCAGCGACCGAAAGACAGCGCCGCGAAGAAAATGTGTGGCAGCGGCGGGTAGAGCCTCGGGTGCGCAGCACTCCTGCGCCTACGCCGCGATCCTCGGCCAGCAAAGCGCCTGCGCCTACATCGCGATCTTCGGTCAGTTCGCCGCCGAGTGGGGCGGCGACGAAAGCGCCTGCAGCCACATCGGCACCAGCCTCCAAATCGTCCGCGACAAAGGAGTCAGCCAAGCCCAAGAAGCGTCGGCGCTGACTTTTCGCTACTAGAAACAGAAAAAAAGCGGGGGGCCTTTTGTTGCCCTCCGCTTTTTTGTGCCTAATCGCCGCTTAGGTCGAAGTGGCGGATCTGTGGTTTGGGTGGTGGGGCGATGCGGAAGAGGAAGCGTTGTAGTGGGCGGGCGAGAGCCATGAGCAGTTGGCGCTCGCCTTGTTTATTGCCGCCGAAAAGCTGTAGTTGCACCGGTTGGTAATTGCGCTGCGTGCCCCCCTGTTGCCAGACTTGATTGGTGTTGAGATTGATCAGGCTGACCTTGAGATCTATGGTCAGGTCTATGCCAGGGTTGGGCGACATGCCGTAGGGCGTGGGCGACATGGGCATCATCCGCGCCTGTAAATGCCTCAGTTCGATGAAGACTAAGGCGTCGAGTTCGAGCTTCTCCCTGAGAACGGCCTGTACCGAGTCTTGGTGGACGCTCGTCGAGGCGAGGCGAATCCCCTTGAGTTGGTAGGTGATTTCGTCTTGGTTCATCACTTCGGTTTTGGGCATGTTGCCGAGGCTGCGGACCACGGCATTGGACAGACGCGCCATGACCTTCTCGATGTCTAGCTCCCGAAAGGGTTCGATGTTGGTCGCGCAAACGACGCCGATGTGATCGACTTCCGCTAGGTAGGGGCGCAAGACCGGATCGGGTTGCGACGGGGCGCGAAACTCGACGCGCGTAAAAGCGCTGCGGCCGCCGCAGCCCGCTAGGCCAATGAGCAATACGAGAGTAGCAATCAAAAGCTCTGTCCAAAGCTGAAGTGAAACTTGAAGTCCGAGAAGTTGCCTTGTAGGTCCATCTGCCTGGCGAATTCAAAGTTCATCGGCAGCAAGAAGTACACTAAGAGGCCGAAGCCGACGCTGGCGTGTACCTGTCGTGGGGACGACGTGAGCGCAGCGTGGGGGTTGCGGAAGGGCCACAGGTCAATTTCGTCGTCCTTGTTCCAAGCCATGCCCATATCCATAAACAGGCTGCCGTCAATCGCCGGAATCAGGAAGGTGCCGGGCCAGCCAAAGAGGATGCCACGCACAAAGGGGACGCGCAGTTCGGCATTGGTCAGCAGGACCCTGCTGCCGGTGAAGGCCGAGAACTGGTAGCCGCGTAGCGGGCCAGTATTGAGGTTGAAACCCGTGTAGAAGGGCAGGAACCAAGTCGGCCCCCCTAGGTTGTATTCGAGGGCGTCGCGGCCCAAAGACCCCACGCTATAGGCTCGCAGGCCCAGCACCGACCAACGCCCCAGCCGCAAGTAGTGGCGATAGTCGAATTCGAGGTGCGAGAAAGAGCGCGTGGTTGAGCCAAGGCTGAGCGTGCGCCCCACTGAGAGAAAGTAGCGCTTACCAGCGGTGGCACCCAAAAGACCGTAGGTAATGGAGTCGTGGACGTATGCGGTCTTGAACAGATGGGTACTGGTAGCAGTAGAATCTGGCTCGTAGAAGGGACTGACCTGTTCTTCTTGCTCGCCGACATAGGTATAGCTCAGGTCGAGGCGGCGGTACAGGTCGAGCGGATAGCTGGCGTTGGCCAACGCACCGCGTTGCTGGAGACGGCTAATGCCCCGAGCCGGGGCGCGGCCTTGGACGAGGAAGTTGCGATCGTTGATGAAGTACTGGTTCCAATTGAAAATGGATACGTGGTACGTGGGTCGCTTGCCGTAGTAGCTGTAGCTAGCGGCAAAGTTAAAGTCATTGCTTATGTCCTGGGCGGCCACGTAATCCGTGGCCAAAACCAGCGAGTGATTGCCCAAAAGATCGCTCATGCTCAGTTGGGCAATCGACGATAAAAACCCATCGAAATAGCCCATCTGCACGGAGATGCCGTCGAATTCGAGCTTGGGGGTATAGCGGCGACGGCGCAGTTCTAGTTCGTCGTCGGTGTCGTCGGCGAGTTGGACGGCGGCTTGCGGCTCTTGAGATTCGGTGGGCGACAACAAGCCGCTGGCTCCGGCTAGCAGCACGGCGTCGTCTGGGAGATCTGGGTCCTTCGGGTCCGAGACCTGCCCTAGGCTCGGGGTACCGCCTTGGTCGGAGAGCACGGCGTCGCCCTCTACCATGGGTCGCACCGAGGGCACTTCTATGGCTAGGGTCTCGGTGGCTGGTGGTTCTGCTTCGGTTGGTGGTTCTGCTTCGACTGGCGGTGGTGCTTTGGCTGGCGGTACGGCTTCGGCCACGCGGGCCAGTAGCTGGGCGTCTTTGCGCTTGACCTCGGGCCATTCGGGCATGGCCATCCGGTAGAGGTGGCTGCGGCCCTTGAAGTAAGTGTTGAATACGATCTGCCGCCCATCGGGCGAGAGGGCGGGGTTCAGAATGCCGCTGAGGCTGCGGGTCAGGCGGAATTCGCGGCCTTCGTCGAGGTGATAGACGAAGAGGTCGTTGATCTTGTCGCGGGTGGAGACGAAGAGCAGCTTGTTGCCTTCGGGCAGCCATTGAGGCCACAGGTCGTCGGTGGGGCTAGAGATGGCTGCGTGCGCTACATTCTCGGTTAGATCGTAAATTTTGATGTCGAACTGGTTGCGGTACTTGCTGCTAAAGGCGATGCGCTGGCCGTCGGGCGACCAGTTCGGATAATCTTCGCGCTCGGGCGTGCCCGTGAGCTGACGCCGCTCGCCGGTCTGCACATCAATGATGTAGAGATCGCTCTGGCCCTGCCCCGTGCCGATAAAGGCGAGGTGGCGGCTGTCGGGGGACCAGGTTAGGCTCTCGACAAGATCCAAATCGGGCATAGTCAGGGTCTGCACGAGCTTCTTGTCGTAGAGGTTCCACAGCATGATGCGGTCGCGGGGACCTTCTTTGGCGACAAAGGCGATGGTCTGGCCGTCTTGTGCCCAAGCCACGGTGCCGCTGCCGATGCTGAGGTGATCGTAGTCGGCGGCGCGCATGCTCTCGGTGACGCGCTCGACGAGCGAGGCATCGCTCAGGCGGATGATGTCCACGTGCTGCTCGATCCCGTCCGAGGAGTAGACGGCGAGCATATCGCCGCTGAGCGACCAGCAGGCGCTGGAGAAGCTGTGGATATTCTCGTCGTCGCCTATTTTCTCGGCGAATTCAGAGGTGTAGTCGCGCGTCTGCAAGAGGGGCCAGTAGGTTTTGCGCATCTGGGCCGACCAGCGCTCGTCGAGGGTTTTCAAGTCCATGCCGATCAGGCGATCCATGAGCTTGTCGGTGTCGTGCTGGCTGTCCCACAGGCGGAGGATACGGCTGATTTTTTCGGGGCCGTACTGCTGGGCAATGTACTCCATGAGCGCATGGCTTTGCTTGTATGCGAGGAATACATTGCCTTGGCCCCAAGCCTGATTCATGGTTTCGAGAGGGATGAGGCCGTCGGTGAGTACGGCGTCGCGGAGGACCATTTCATCGATGGTGTTGCGGCCCGGGGTGGTATATTCGGCCATGCCCTCCATCAGCCAAGTGGGCGGCTGGGCGATCGGGCTGGTGATGCGGCGAATGGGGCCTTTGTGAACGATGTCGTACTGGAAAATGTGGGTCAACTCGTGGACGAGGACATTGCGGAACTCGTCGAGATCGCCCGCAAAGGGAACTACCATGCGGAAGCGCAGCGGCTCGGCAAAGCCAGCGACGCCGGGCGGCAGAAAGTCGGGGAAGATATTGGTCTGCTGGAACTGGTAGTGCGACTGATAGATGACGACCGGCGGCCGGTGCGAAAGGTCGTGGTGCAAAATCTGGCTGATGTGATCGTAGCCCTCTTCAAGGTACTCGATCGCCTGCACGGCCAGATTCTGGAATTCAGACTCAAAGTGAAGCTCTATGTGCTCGCTTTCGAGGATTTCCCACTGGAAGTCTCGGTAGCGTACTTTGTTTTTCCCGAACCCTTGCTGCAATTGCAAGGTGAGAATGTCTTGGGCGCAGAGGTCTGCGGTGCCCCAAGCGAGCAGGGCGGCGCAGGCGAGGCTGTGGAATCTCGTTATAGCCTGCACGTTCACTCTCCCGTGGATGTGGGTGAATGGTCCGGGCGTCTGGTCCGCGGCCGCGGATCATCGTCCGCTCTGAATATATCAAGTGAGTCTGTAGAGTCGAGGCTGGCCTGCTGGTATTGTTGCAGGTGGCGCAAATTGGCCACATAAGCTTCGCGGGTGGGGTTGAGGGCCCGCGCCCGGCCGTAGAATTCAGCCGCTTTGTCGGCCATGCCGAGCCGTTCGTAGATGACCCCTAAGTTATTGTGCAAGCTGGCCGACAAGCTGTCTTGCGTTAGGGCGCGTTCCATGTGCGATTGGGCCTCGTTCCACATGGCGTTTTCAATGCACCAGAGCGCGTATTTGTTGACCTGCTCGATGTTTTGCAACTGCTGGCGCGAACGCTTGGGGCGATCTATGATAACTAGCATCGGCGCGGGTTGGACGGTAGCTGCGCTCGTGGCTGTGGTGTCGGCGACTGAGGCGTACTCGTAGCCGATGGGTTCGCCCGCCGCTGGCCTGCGCACCAGTTCCAGACAGCCGTGCAGACACAGCACCCCCAAGCCAAAGGCCACGAGGCGTAAGGAATTTTTCACAGAATAATTCACGCGCGATTCTTCCTAGGCGCGCAGCCATTAACGCCTTGCGCCATTGTCGTAAGTTAGGAATATAACAAACAGAAGCACTTTGAACTATTTTCCGCATAGTATAGACATCGCAAGGGGGCAACGCGTTCCTTTTACCGAAGTCCACTACAAACTGCGCGGACCGGTAGCACTCCATTTGCTGATTGACCATACTTAATACAGGAGATGCGGACGGCTACATAGCGCATAAAACCACTTTAGTGAGGGTCTGTCTATGCTGAATCGGGTCCTTAATGTTGCAGCGATTTTGGCGTTCGCGTGGGCTTGCCCGAGCGGTGCCCAGCAGGTCCACGAGACAGTCGGCTGGCGTCCGACCGCGGTGCCGCTGCTGAATTTCAGCTCGGACGACGGCACTGGATACGGGCTGCGGGCCAATCTCTTCGAATACGACGGCCAGAGCGTACCCTATCGCCGCAAATACAGCGCTCAAGTATTTATCACAACCAAGGGCAAGTGGGTACACCGCGTGCTCGTCGATACACCCGAATTCCGGCCCGGCCGGCGGCTCGAGGTCGAACTGGTTTACGAGAAGGAGGATTTCGCCAATTACTACGGCGGCCTCAGCGACGAGGATATCGCTGGGTATTCGCGGGTCCAGAAGACGTTCCGGCAAGCCTTCCCGGAGTTCAAGGTCAAGTGGATCCGGACCCTGCGCTTCCCCTGGCGCCTGCGCATCGGGGGGCGTTTGAGCCACAACGATATCGAGCCGAACGCCGCCGATGGCATTCTCTTCGCGCTCGACCCCCTCGGCTCGGACGGGGGCGCGTTCGCCCAATTCGTCGGCTCGCTGCGCTACGACACGCGCGACAACTACAACAACGCGACCTCGGGCGTACTGGAGGAGTTGCTGGTGGACTTTGGGGTTGGCGGCGGTGGAGATTACCGGGGAGCGACGCTTAGTTTTGACCACCGGCACTTCCGCGCCTTGGGGCACGGGCTGGTGGCCGCCAACCGTCTGCGCGTCAACTGGACCATCGGTGACTTGCCCTTCTACGAGGAACTGGACATGGGGGGCAGCGGTACGGTCCGCGGCGTAGCCAGTGCTAGGGACCGGGGCGAGGCGCGGATCGTGCTCAACGGCGAGCTGCGCTGGCGCGGGCTGCCGGTATGGCGTCGGCAGCATTTGTATCTGGGGCTAGTGGCCTTCGGTGACATTGGGCAGATCTTCGCCCGCGACGCGCTACCGACGAGCGATGGGTGGCGCGGCGGCCGCGGCATGGGATTGCGTTGCCACTGGCAGAGCACGATCGTGCGGGCCGACTACGGCACCTCGGGGGGCCGCAGGGCAATCTACATCACCTTTTCACAGGTTTTCTGAGGCATGGAACTATTTTCAGTGCGCCACCTGTTCTGGATTGGGGTGGCCGCGCTCTTCGCGGCAGGCTGCGCCAATATGAGGCGGTGGCCGCCGGATGGGCGGGCCCATGCGGCCTTTCGGATCGCGCTTTTCGCCTTGGTGCTGGTCAACGAACTCGGCTGGTTCGCCTATCGGCACTTCGCGGTTGGCATCCCCATCGTCGATAACCTGCCCCTGCATCTGTGCGACCTGTCGGTATTCGTCCTGTTCGCCGGGCTGGCAACTGGCGGGAGGCTGTGGTCTGAGCTGGCGTATTACGCGGGGGTGGTCGGTGCTTTGCTGGCGGTGTGTTTCCCGGCGATCTCGGAGACCGGGTCGATCCGCCCGATCGCCGAGATCCGCTATTTCCTGACCCATGTCGCCTTAGTCGGCGCGGGGTTCTATTTCACCTTTGGGTGCCGCTACCGCCCGCCGGCGCGGGCGATCCTGCGCAGCTATATCGCCGTCCACCTCTACGCCTTGGCCATTACCCCGCTCAACCTCTATCTCGGGACCAATTATTTTTTTACGCTCTCGGCCCCAAAACAGCTCGCCTTTATCCACGCCTACCCGCACTGGCTCTTCCTAGTGGTCGTCTCCGCCATCTTTCTCGCCGTTTTCGCTCTAATGCACCTGCCCTTCGCGTGGCCGCGGCGGGACAGGGGTCGCTAATCGTCGCGGCGATTGAGGCGTCTGTAGCAGGCCGTGATGCCGAGGAGCAAGTAAAAAGGCGCGTATTGCGCCCACAAAACCCACGGCTTTTCGCGCCACACGCCTTCGCTGCCATAGCCGATCTGCACCTCGTAGGCGAGGAAGATCAAGCCGCTGAGGAGCATCCAAGCGGGGCTGGGGAAAAAGGCGAGGAATGGGAGGACCCAAAGTAAGTACCAGGGATGCACGGTCGGCGAGAGCAAAACGTAAGCGCCGAGGGTTGCGAAGGCGGCGCGG
>JAJEEZ010000204.1:0-8246 GCA_022820705.1 Candidatus Latescibacterota bacterium
CTTAGTCACCCACAATAGAAGCAGAACCGGCAACACGATCCCTATAATTTTTTCGCCCTTGCTCCACCTACCCATCTCCTCAAGTTCCCTTTGTGCGACCGCCTGCGCTGCACGGGTGTCCGTCAGTGTCGGCTTTGCTAGCAAAAAGATAAATATCGGCAGCAGCGCTAGTCCGACGAGTCCCGGCACTACCGACCCAAGCGCCCACGTCCCCCAATCAAAGGTGACGCCAAACACCTCATTGGCCGTCTTCGCCACCATCGGATTCGCCGCCATACCCGTGAGAAACATCGCCGCCGTGATCAAATTGGCGTGCGAGCCAACCAGCGCGAGATAGGTCCCCGCTCGTTCGGGATGCCGCGTCGGATAGGAGTCCAACGCTTCGGCCAAGGAGCGCACTATGGGGGCTAAAATGCCGCCACCGCGTGCGGTGTTGGAAGGCACCACTGGCCCCAGCAACAACTCCGCACCGCAGATCGAATATCCCAACCCCAACGGTGATTTCGCCAAGCGACTGACCAACAAAAGCGCCAACCGCCGACCCAATCCCGTGCGGATAATACCTCCCGCCAACAGAAAAGCAGCGACGATCAACCAGACCATTGGGTCGCCGTACCCAGACATCGCCTCTTGTATTGTAACTATGCCAGTCGCCGTCAGCGCCACTAAACCGAATATCACCATCGCGCCGATCGGATAAGGGCGCAGAATAAAGCTCGTGATCACCGCGATAAAAACCGAAAAAACATGCCAACCTTTGATCGGCAGATTTTCGGGAATAGGCATGAACCAGAGGACTCCGGCCAAAAGCACACAAACCCCAAACCGCAAAGCACTCTGCTGCCCCATCAGTTCCGTCACTGTCTAAATGCTCCTTTCCCTGTCATACTCTCGCAAAAGAGCGATTTTGAGTCGAATCCATAGCCGGTCTCCATAATAGCCCTCAACGCGACAACCGTCCAGATGAGTGCGGGTCGGCTCAAGGCGGCGATGGGATCGTTCCTTTGTCCTTGCATGATGACTTTTTTCGATGTATTAATTGTATAGGCGCTGTGTTTAGGTCTTGATTGCAATCTTGCAACAATCCAAAACAAGACCTAAATCATTAATATATCATAACTTATATCACTGTTGGCGTTTTATCGGGGAGGGTACAATGGCCAATAAGGTGACGATTTTTGGTGCGGGCAGCGTAGTGTTTTCGCTCGGCTTGGTCAAGGATCTATGTCTGACCAAGGCACTGAACGGCAGCCACGTCTGTTTCATGGACATCAACGAAGAAGTGCTCGACGTCATTTATGCACTCGGGCGGCGCTATGCCGAGGACTTGGGCGCAGATATGACGTTTGAGAAGACTGCGGATCAGGAAGCCGCATTAAAAGATGCCGATTTTGTAATCAATACGGCAACAGTAACGCACAATGAGTACTTCATGCAGCGCCGACGCAATATGACGGCCAAACTCGGCTATTTTTACGACAGAACTGGGATGCCCGAATATCACAATTTGCAACTAATGTTAAATGTTGCAAAAGACATGGAGAAGCTGTGTCCCAATGCGTGGATTTTGTTGGCCGGCAATCCAGTCTTTGACGGAACGACATTGATGACGAGAGAGACGGGGATTAAGGTGTGTGGGTTGTGTCACGGGCATTACGGATACGCGGGCGTAGCGCGTACATTGGGCTTGGATCCCGATCAGGTGACGTGGCAAGCACCGGGGCTGAACCACAACATCTGGCTGACGGATTTCATCTACGAAAACGAAGACATGTATCCAAAGCTCGATCAGTGGATTGCCGAGGAGAGCGAGGCGTACTGGGAGCGGATGACCCGAGAGGGCAAGGCGATCCCCACGCAAATGTCGCGCGCGGCAATTCACCAATACAAGCTGTATGGCCTGATGCCTATCGGCGACACGCCTCGGCGGGGCGGCTGGTGGTATCACACGGATTTGGCGACGCGGCAATACTGGTACGATCCCAATGGCGGCAAAGACACGCCAGCCGGGCGCGATGCAGTGCTGGCCGGCAAGGCAAAAAAATACGAGCAGATGAAGGCGGCGGCTTACGATGAGAAAATCCGACCGATTTATCTGTTTGGCGCTCAGATGACACACGAGCAGCACATTCCCATTATGAATGGGCTAGTCAACAACGTGGAAGGTCAGTTTCAGGTGAATGTACCCAATTGCGGTGCGCTGCCGGGTATTCCCGACGACGTGGCAGTGGAAGTTCCCGCGATTGTCAATAAGAAGGGCATTCAGCCCTTACGAGTGCCGCCATTACCCAAGAAAATTATGCTGGAATGCATCTATCCCGATTGGCTCAAGATGGAGCGCACCCTCGAAGCAGTCTTGTCGGGCGATAAATCAATGATGCTATTCGGCGTGCTCGAAAGCAAAGAGACCAAATCGTATGAGCACGGGTTGGAAACGCTGGACGCGCTGTTTAACATTGAACCCAACGAACCGATGAAGTACGTGGAAGATATCAACGCGCATTTTTCCTGGCCAAAGAATTGGTCGTAAGAGAAAACATCCACAAAGGCTAAATAGCGATGGGAGACACAGGTGGCACAGTGGCAGTGACCGGTGCTGCGGATTTTCTCGGCAGCCATATATGCCGCGCCTTATTGCACTGCGGGTATGCGGTGCGCGCTGTTACGCACGAGGGTAGCAATGGCAAACTTCCCGATGATCTGAGCGAACAGGTCGAATTGCAGCCGGCCGATGTCCGCAATCCCGAGTCGTTGAACCAGGCATTCCAACATGTTCACGTCGTCATACACAGTGCTGATATTATGACAGTTGACGCTGATCCCAAAGGGTTAGCTGACGAAGTCAACTTGATAGGTACGCGCAATGTGATTCAAGCATGTATTGGCACCGGCGTCCGCCGACTGGTACACATCAGTTCCATACACGCATTCAGTCCGCTGCGCGGAACGACGCTGAGCGTCAGTTCAAAACTGGGTCAGAACTCCAAGATCCCCTACACGGCCACCAAAGCCGAAGCGCACGTAAGCGTGCTCGACGCAGCGAGAGGCGGCTTGCTCAATGCATCTATCGTCTGTCCTTCGGGCCTCATAGGTCCCGGCGACAGCGAGCCGGCCCTCGTCGGCAGCATGTTGCTCGCCATGGCGCGTAAGCAACTCCCGTGTCTCATCAACGGGGGATTTTGGTGGAGCGACGTGCGGGACGTGGCGAATGCCATAGCGAACGCGGTAGGGGCCAGGGGATACGGAGGTGAGGTTTATTTTACTGCGGGACAATACGCAAAGACCAGCCAACTGGCGCGTCTGTGTTCCCAAGTTTTGGGACTTAATGTGAAGCGTCCTGTCATGCCTTATTCTTTTGCTCGGGCAACCTTGCCCCTGATTAGATCACGTGCTGCGAAGCGCAACCTATCGTCTCTTTACTCCCGCAATTTGATCAAACTCTTGCACGACTGCCCGACATCCGTTGATGAATCCTTAGCGAGGAGTCAATTGGGATACGAACCTCGGCCACTTGAAGAGTCAATTCGCGATGCCCTCGATTGGTTCTCAGAGCAGGGAATGCGTGTGTAATCGGGGAATTTTCCACCTTTGAAATTCTCACGCGCTTGGTATTGAGAGACATTTACGGATCTTCCCCCGCATAGGGCTGGTCGCCCACTTTTTCTTGGAGGCGGCGCAATTCCCCGCGCAATTGATGCACCACGTCGGCGTAGGCCGGGTCGCGGTACACATTGACCAGCTCACACGGGTCTTTTTCTAGATCAAACAACTCCCACTCCGGCTCTTTGCGCTCGTCTATGGCACCAGGCTGACCTAGGGCGTCGGCATAGTAGTAGATGAGCTTGTAGCGCAGGGTGCGGACTCCGTAGTGGGCGTACACGTGGTGGTGCGCCAAGTGCATCCAGTAGCGGTAGTACATCGCGGTTTGCCAGTCATCCGGGGTCCGTCCCTCCAGCACGGGACGCATGGAGCCGCCCTGAAACGAGTCGGGAATGGCGACGCCAGCGTAGTCGAGGAACGTGGGGGCAAAGTCAACGTTGAGAATCATGTCGGCGCTGACGCTACCGGCGGCAATGGCGCGGGGATAGCGGATGAGGAAGGGCATGCGTAGCGATTCCTCGTACATGAAGCGCTTGTCGTACCAGCCGTGGTCGCCGAGGAAAAAGCCTTGGTCCGATGTATAGACGACGATGGTGTCGTCGGCAATGCCCTCGGCATCGAGATAGTCGAGCACGCGGCCGACGTTGTCATCAACCGAGGCGACGCAGCGCAGATAGTCTTTTATGTAGCGCTGGTACTTCCACTTCTTCTCCTCTTCCGGCGTCAGCCCTTCGGGTACGGGCCGCTTGAGATCCGTGGCATTGAGGTCGCGGTCAACGCGCATTTTGGCGGCTCCGGCGGCAGCCGCTCGATTCTGGTAGTCGTCGTCAAAGGTCTCCGGCTCGGGAATATCCTCGTCTTCGTACAGATGGGCGTGTTTTTCGTCCGGTTCCCAAGGGCGGTGCGGGGCCTTGTGCTGGTACATCAGGCAAAAGGGCCGCTCCTTGTCGCGTGCCTTCAGCCAGTCGAGCGACAGGTCGGTGATAATATCGGTGGTGTAGCCTTGGTATTGAACCTTGTCGCCGTTGCACACCATTTCCGGGTCGAAGTAAGGGCCTTGGCCTTGGAGGATGTTGTAGTAATCAAAGCCGGTGGGCCAGTGGGCCGGCCCCTGGCCTAGATGCCACTTGCCGACGATGGCGGTCTGGTAGCCAGCGCCCTGCAAGAGCTTGGTGAAGTTGAGCTGGCGGTTGTCGTGGCGCGAGTCCAAGGTGGTCATGCCGTTGACGTGATTGTACGTGCCGGTGAGGATAGTGGCGCGGGAGGGGCCGCAAATCGAATTGGTGCAAAAGCAGTTGTTAAAGCGCATGCCGCCTTGGGCAATGCGGTCGAGATTGGGCGTGGTGTTGATGCGGCTGCCGTAGCAACTCATGGCGTGAGCCGCGTGATCGTCGGTCATAATGAAGAGGATATTGGGACGAGACATGGAACTCCTTGCGAAAGAGGGTTAATAAATGACAGCGACGGGGCGCACAGCCACGTCCTCGCCGGCTGCGGCACCGAGATCGATGTGACAGAGGTACAGACCCGGAGGCACTAACACCCCTTGGGCATCGCGCCCGGACCACGTATAGGACTCACCCATAGCGGCCAACTCGGCCACCACGCGGCCCGCTAAGTCGAATACCTGCACCCGTGGCGTCGCCGTCTCCACCTTGAAGACTACGAAGCGGATATGCACTTGGTCGTTGATCCCGTCGCCATTGGGCGTAAGGGTGGCTGGAGCCAGTTCTAGATCGCCGATGAGTTGGTCGCTACCAGTCAAGGCTGGCAGGAGCACCACGTTGGCGCGCCGCGCCGCGGCCTCCACGGACTGCCACAGGCCCGGCCGGTCTCCATGACCAAGCTCGGCGCTGAAGACCGTGGCATTGCGCCATAGACGCGCAGTGAAATGAACCTCTAGCGAATCGCCGCCAACGCGCTGGCCTAGGTTCACGAATAAAGAGTCGCCCCGCTGCGCGACCTCCTCTAGAGCGATAGTCTCGCCGGCAAGAGTTACTTCCACCGCTCCTGTCTCCAGCCAGCCGCCGGGAGCGACGAGCCGCAGCCGGTCGAAGCCGCTGTCGTCTTCGGCAGCCGTCGGCCACAGCGTATAGGTAAAGCGCGTGTCCTCGTTGGGCTGGGCCTCGCGCGGCCAGACCTGTCCCTTGGCCTCGGTCACTAAGGCGTCCTCAAATTCTATCGACAGCGAGCGCAACACGGGCGCGACTCGCGGATCCTCGGTCGAGAGCAGGGCCTCTAGCTGAATGAAACGGCGCGGGCTATCCGACTGGAAGGCTTCGCCCGAAAGCTGATAGACATTGCTCCACTCGCCCCAATCATCGCCTACCACCAGCGTGGTATCCACCCCGCCACGCAGCACCTTGGGCGAACTGAGCCATTTCTCTTCGGTTACTACTTCGCCGATCTTGTTATGATACGTGTACTCCTCGCTGAGCTTCACGCCCGAGCGGGAGCGCAGTTGCATCCGCGTTCCCACTGGCAAATCCGCATCCCACGACAGGCGCTTGATGGCCTTGGCACGGCCGTCGCCGACGATCTTGCCCAAGTCGATAAAGCCCGAGCGCAGCACCGCTTGCGCCGGGTAGCCGGGCGAAAACACCATCAGTTCGGCCGCGCGCGCGTGCCATTCCAACGAAGTCAGGAAGCCGTGCCAGAACAGGTAGCGCACCTTGCGCGGCTTGAACAGGTAGCGATAGTGCCGCTCTGGACCGGAGAAGGGATTTTGCTCGTTGCCGTGGCCCACCAAGCGATCGTAATCTACCTCACCCGAGGTTGTGCGCCGACCGTCCGAAACCAAGAAGGCGAATCCCGTGCCCCCGTTGCGCACCGAGGAGCCGGAAGCCCCCTCGCCTTGGTTGTTGAAGTAGAGGAATAGCTCGTCAATCCAGAATTGTGCCCCTAGATCCAGTTCCCACCACAGCCCTTCGTTGCGCCAGCCAGAGATAGCCCGATAGGTAGTGAACTTGTTGGCGTAGGTATTCATGTCGCCGTCAACCAAGCCCTCTACGTCGCGGACGACTAGGCCGGTCTTGAAGGTCCCTCCGCGCTCTAGGACACCGAGGATGAGATTGTCGCCGACGGCGCTCACCTCGACCTCGGCGAGAGCTGTGTCCGCACTCTGCTCATCGACGCCAATGCGAATGTATTGGATGACCCGAAAGCGCGCCGCGTCCTCAAACACCACGTCCAAGCCGGGGTCTAGAACCTGCGTGACGTCGTTGCGCCCGCTCAGCCCGATGCGGATCTCGGTCTCTTCGTTGGGCAAGGTCGTCTGATACACCGATTCGAAGCGGAAGATATCCTTGCGGGGATCAATCGTCCCTCCGGTGGCCACATAGACCGTAAACTGCCGCAGGGGACGCGCGCCCTCTTGGTCGGGAAAGAGCAAGCGCAACTCTTGGGCCAACACCGCTCGGCCGAGATCGATCTCGACTTCCCATTTGGCCAGCGGATCGGCCGGGTCGGGCTGCCAGAAGGTGTCGTAATCGCCGTCGATGATATTGGAGGCGTCCCTTGGATTGGACCCAGCCCGGAAGATGCCGCCCTGTACGGCTTTTCGCTCCATTGTATCGTGGAAAAAGTCGCTCGCATTGCGCACGGGATCGATGTTCTTGCGGAACTTGACCAGCTCTAGATGCCCGGACGGGCCGAGCTGCACCAGCCCTTGCGGCAGTTGCCAAGTCTGCCACTTTTCGGCGCTGTCAAAGGTAAAAACCTCGGCCGCGAGGGGGCGGGCTAACAGGCTGAGAGTCGCACACCAAAAAAAGAGCGCCATGCGTCGCTTTCTTAAATAGTTACGCCTTGTAGGGGCAACCCTTAGGGTTGCCCTTTTAGGATCCCTAAATGCGCCGGGTAGTATGCGTAAAGTCAGTTAATAGGCCAAGCCAACGGGCAGGAGCGCCCGCCCGTGCTGGGCCTCGGTCACCAGCGCCAGATCCAATAAGTACAAGCCCGGCGGCAAAAGTGCACCCTGCTCGTCGCGGCCATCCCAAAAGGCCCGTTGCGGACCCGTGCCCTGTGCGCCGATCTCCACGTGGGCGCGACGGTTGCCCGCCAAGTCGTACACATCGAGTACCACCGGCACGGGCGCGGGCAGCAGGAAGAGCGCGTACTCTAGAGCTAAGCGGTCGTTCACCCCATCGCCGTTGGGCGTGACCACCCCGCTCGACAAGCGCACGCGCTGGACGATCTCTGCGGCTGGGTTCGCAGCCCCGAGCACCCGCAGGCTATTGGTGGAGACAGCGGCGCTGGCATCGCCTGGCTCAATCGGCTGTGGCAGGCGGTTCTCGTCCTCGGTCAACACCTCGCCGGTAAAGGTCGTCGCGCGCGCAAAGACCTCCGCGGCAAAAACCACCCGCAGCGGCTCGTTGGACGCAGCAGTCACTTTGCGCGGCAGCAGCACCTCCAAGCTCGCGTCGCCTTCGACCACGGCCAGCGGCTCGACGACCGCGAGCGGATCGCCCATTTCCAAGCGCGAAAACTCGGGCGCAATGCCCGTGTGGATTCGCACCCGGTCAAAGCCTCCTTCGGCGGCGCTGGCAAACGAGGCTCGCACGTCGTACACAAACGTCTCCCGTGCTCCCAACTCGACTTGGACAAAACCCGTAGGAGGCTGCATGTCGGCTGCGCGCGCGACTTCGCCC
>JAJEEZ010000595.1:0-2750 GCA_022820705.1 Candidatus Latescibacterota bacterium
GGCGTGATCCTTGTTAGCCCGAGCCATGTCCTCTAGCCGCAACAGATCCATCGAGGCCACGCCCATGCTATCGGCCAACCCCAACGACGAAGGCGAAATCATCTCTTCGCGCTCCAAAATTGGCGCATCTTCCTTCGCGCCAACGGCCATCTCGGCCAACGCCAAGGGGGCCGTCGGCGACTCTATCTCGGGCGGGGTCGCCTCGCTTTCTAAATTGGGGTCGCGGACGGCCACAGCCGGCTGATCGGCCCGTAGATACTCCATCTCCACTTTCAACGCCTCTACGTCCAGGGGAGGCAAGGGAATCGGGCGAGGGGGTTTAAACTGCGGCGGGATGCGGGCGAGGCGCACGCGGAAGGCTTCCGCGTCCAACTCGTCGCGCCACAGGTGATTTCCTAGATAAAGCGCGGTCAGATGCAAAAGCAGCGATGCCAGCAAACAGATATAGGCGGTTCGGTGTCTGCGCACGGGGAGTCTCTCTTTCTGCGCCGCCCATCAGCGCGTGCGAGCAGTATCTATAATATATATAACTGATTGTAACAAAACGGTTTTTTGCCAAGAAAACAGGTGCTTGTTATCTTTTTTTGACCTATAAAACGGCCTACGCAAAGGAATTATTTCAGCCATGAGCAACGCCCAAGAACTACAAGCCGAAGTGAGCGAGTGGCTCGAATCTCTCGATTACGTGCTGGCCCATAGGACGCCCGCGCAGGTACTCAAGCTCCTACAACAGCTCCAAACCCACGCCGCAGAAGCCGGAGTCGGCACGCCCTTCAGCGTCAATACGCCCTACATCAACACCATTCCCCGCGATCAGCAACCCCCCTATCCGGGTAGCCGCGAGATTGAGCGACGGATCAAAAGCATTGTGCGCTGGAACGCCATGGCCATGGTCGTGCGCGCCAATCACGACTCCAACGTCGGCGGCCACATCTCGACTTACGCCTCTTCAGCCACCCTCTACGAGGTCGGCTACAACCACTTTTTCCGCGCCCCGAGCAACGGCCATCCCGGCGACCAGATATACTTCCAAGGGCACGCTTCCCCCGGCATGTACGCCCGCGCCTTCGTCGAAGGTCGCCTCAACCAACACCAGTTGGAAAATTTCCGCCGCGAGTTGCAAGAAGGCGGTGGCCTCGCCTCCTATCCGCATCCTTGGCTAATGCCGGACTTTTGGCAGTTTCCAACCGTGTCTATGGGCTTAGGCCCCATCCTTTCGATCTATCAGGCGCGCTTCAACCGCTACCTAGAAAACCGCGGCCTCAAGCCCGCTGACGACAGCAAGGTGTGGGCCTTTTTGGGCGACGGCGAGTGCGATGAGCCCGAGAGCTTGGGCGCGCTCACCCTCGCTGCGCGCGAACAGCTCAACAACCTCATCTGGGTAGTAAACTGCAACCTCCAGCGCCTCGACGGCCCGGTGCGCGGCAATGGGAAGATAATACAAGAACTCGAAGCGATCTTCCGCGGCGCTGGCTGGAACGTCATCAAGGTGATCTGGGGCGACGACTGGGATCCGCTCTTGGAACAAGACGCCGACGGCAGCTTAGCCCAGCGCATGAACGAGGTCGTCGATGGCCAGTACCAAAAGTACTCGGTCTCCGACGGCAGCTACATCCGCCACGACTTCTTCGGCACCGACCCCAAACTAGCTGCAATGGTCGAGGACTACTCGGACGAACAACTACAGAAAATGCGGCGCGGCGGCCACGATCCAGAAAAGGTCTATGCCGCCTACCAGCAAGCCATTGCCCAAAAAAGCGCGCCCACCGTCATTCTCGCCAAGACCATCAAGGGCTACGGCATGGGCGAAGCCGGCGAGGGCAAGAACATCACCCATCAGCAAAAGAAGCTCAACGAGGACGAGATCCGCCTTTTCCGCACCCGCTTCGGCATCCCCATCTCGGACGACGAGGTCGCGGAGACGCCCTTCTACCGGCCCCCGGACGACAGCCCGGAAATCCAGTACATCCGCCAGCGACGGGAAAGCCTCGGCGGGTACGTGCCCCAGCGACAGGTAACGGCCCCTCCACTGGCCATGCCGCCGGAAACGCTGTGGGAAGAATTCAAAAAGAGCTCGGGCAAGCGCGAGTTTGCCACGACCATGGCCTTTGTCGCGGTCATGCGCAAACTCATGCAAGACAAGCAAATCGGCAATTTAGTCGTCCCCATCGTTCCCGATGAATCGCGCACCTTCGGCATGGAGCCACTCTTTCGCCAGTTCGGAATCTATTCGAGCCTAGGCCAGCTATACGAGCCGGTTGACAAAGACGTTATCACTTACTACAAAGAAGCCAAAGACGGCCAGATACTCGAAGAGGGCATCACCGAGGCCGGCTCTATGTCCTCCTTTATCGCGGCCGGCTCGGCCTATGCCACCCACGGCATCAACACCATTCCCTTCTTCATCTACTACTCGATGTTCGGGATGCAGCGCATCGGCGATCTGGTCTGGCTAGCCGGCGACATGCGGGTCAAGGGCTTCATGGTCGGCGGCACGGCCGGGCGCACCACGCTCAACGGCGAGGGGCTGCAACACGAGGACGGGCACAGCCACCTGTTGGCCTATCCAGTGCCCAATCTTGAAGCCTACGATCCAGCTTTCGGCTACGAAATCGCTGTCATCATCCGCGAGGGCATTCGCCGCATGTACGTCGAGCAGGAGGATGTGTTTTACTACCTGACGGTCGAAAACGACATCTATTCCATGCCGGAGATGCCCGACGGCGTCGAAGAAGGCATTCTCAAAGGCA
>JAJEEZ010000376.1:0-7405 GCA_022820705.1 Candidatus Latescibacterota bacterium
CTCGCTGCTAGTGGATGCAGCCCAGCTAGAGCCGACAGCTATTGAAGAGGCACTAGGAGGGCTACCGCCCATGAAATGCCACGCCGCCCAACTAGCTGCTGATGCGACTCGGTCCCTAGTGAAAAACTATCAGGCCAGTACGGCCTCCTAACGCATTTTTAACCCTCAAGCCGAAAGGATTGCACCATGGCTCACTCTCTTCCCGATCTCCCCTATGCCTATGACGCACTAGAGCCTGTCATAGATGCCCGCACTATGGAAATTCACCACACCAAGCACCACAATACCTATGTGACCAGTCTCAATACCGCGCTCGAAGGGCATGACGACTTGGCCGCTAAAAGTGTCGAAGACCTAATCAGCGATCTCGACGCCGTCCCCGAGGACATCAGCACGGCGGTGCGCAACCACGGCGGCGGTCATGCCAACCACAGCTTGTTTTGGCAGATCATGGCTCCAGCAGGGGAGCGCGGCGAGCCTTCGGCCGAGTTCATCGCTGCTGTCGAAGCCGCATTCGGTAGCCCAGACGAGGCCAAAAGTGCCTTTGTGGATGCGGCTACCAAACGATTCGGCAGCGGCTGGGCTTGGGTCGTAGTCAAGGACGGCAAGCTCGACATCCTCAGCACTGCCAATCAGGACAATCCCCTAATGACGGGCGACGGAGTTCCCATCCTCGGCATCGATGTCTGGGAACACGCCTATTATCTCAACTATCAAAACCGTCGGCCTGACTACATCGCAGCTTGGACTGACATCGTCAACTGGAACGAAGTCAATCGCCGCTTTGCCGAGGCGATGGGGAGTTAGCAGATGGCGATTCAAGTAGGAGATACAGCGCCCGCGTTCACCCTCAAGAATGCGGATATGGAGGACGTAAGCCTCGGGGATTTCGCCGGTAAAAACGTCGTCCTGCTCTTCGTGCCGCTGGCCTTCACCGGCGTTTGTACGCAGGAGTTGTGCGAGATTTCCGCCGGAATCAACGCGTACCAAGAGCTCGATGCCCAAGTTTTGGGAATCAGCGTTGATAGCCCGTTTAGCCTCAGCGCTTGGGCTGAAAAGGAAGGTATTGAGATTCCACTGCTCAGCGATTTTAACAAGGAAGTCTCCGCTGGATATGGTGCCCAACACGAAGACCTATTGGGCTTCAAAGGCATCGCCAAGCGCTCGGCTTTCGTCGTCGATGGGCAAGGCATTGTCCGCTACGCTTGGGTATCCGACAATCCCAAGGTCCTGCCGGATTTTGCGGCCATTAGGGCTTGTTTGCAATCGCTCAACTGAAGCACTTCGTTTTCGCAGTAGAGTGGGGCAAGGCACAGACGGCTTTGCCCCACTGTTTATAGTGCCCGCACAGGAAGGTACGCAATGGAAGATGTGACAGCAGGATCGCTTAGCGAGCGAGATACTCCGAGCTGGCTCCAGGGCCAGAACAAGGCTAAGGCTGCCGAAATAGCCGGTCATTTCGCCCAAATCATGCAGGTTTTGGGGCTCGACTTGAGCGATCCTCATTTGCGGGGCACCCCAGACCGCGTCGGGCGGATGTACATGGAGATCTTTCGGGAACTGGACGACCAAGGCGAACCGGAAATTACCTGCTTTCCCAATAGCGATGGCTACGACAACATGGTGATCGTCAAGGATATCGAGTTCTTTTCGGTTTGTTCCCATCACATAATCCCATTTTTTGGCAAGGCGCACATAGCCTACATACCGGGGGACGCGATCGTCGGTCTGAGCAAGATCGTGCGCATTGTCGAATTCTACGCCCGCCGGCCCCAACTCCAAGAGCGTCTCACCCAGCAAATTGTGGACTTCCTCGAAGCCAAGTTGGCACCCAAAGGGTCCATCGTCGTAATGGAGGCTCGACATTTGTGTATGGAGATGCGGGGGGTGGAAAGGCCCGGGGCGGTGACGACCACTTCGGCGCTCCGGGGTGGTTTTACCGAGCCGATAGTGCGCGAGGAGTTTTTCAACTTAATCAAGAAGGATTGAAGCAGTACGGGACAGATCCATGTCTGATATTCAAGAGCAGGTACTGACGCCGCCTACCAGCACGCTAGTCGATATCTCCCACCGGGACTTGCGCGACGACGAGTATTGGCGCGTCATTCCCGCCTATGCCGATTTGCGCGCCGATGAATTCCACGAGCATCGCTTTCAGAGCCGCAATAGCGTGACGAGCCTGAAGAAGCTGCAGGAGGTGCTCGGCGGCCTCGTTTCAGAGGCGTTCTATCGCGATGTCGAACAGGGGCTTTTGCGCTCGCCGATGAGTATGCGGATTTCTCCATATCTACTGAGCTTGATCGACTGGTCGGAGCCAGCTGAGGATCCCTTGCGCATTCAGTTTCTGCCCATGGGGTCGCGGATGCGGCCTGATCACCCGGAACTCGCCCTAGATTCGCTGCACGAGCAGGTGGATTCTCCCGTACCGGGCCTGACGCATCGCTACGCCGACCGGGCGCTGTTTCTGACGCTCGACACCTGTCCAGTGTACTGCCGTTTCTGTACCCGTTCCTATGCGGTAGGGTTGGATACCGAGGACGTGGAGAAAGTGCATTTTGGGGCCATTGCCCAGCGGTGGGAGCAGGTTTTTGCCTATATCGCTTCGCGGCCCGAATTAGAAGACATCGTCATCAGCGGCGGCGATGTGGCCAACCTCAAGGCCGAACACATCGAATACATCGGCACTCGCTTGCTCAACATTGAACACGTGCGGCGAATGCGCTACGCGACAAAAGCACCAGCGATTATACCGCAGAAGCTCGTCACGGACCGAGAATGGGTTGATGCCCTTGCGCGGGTTGTCGAAGCGGGACGCAAAGTCCATAAGGAAGTCGCGTTGCACACGCATTTCAACCATCCGCACGAAATCACGGCCATCAGTGGCCATGCACTTGATGGATTGATGGAGCGCGGCATCTGCGTGCGCAACCAAACCGTCTTGCAAAGGGGTGTCAACGACGACGTCGGCACTATGCAGCATCTCGTGCGACAGCTCAGTTACCTCAACGTACATCCGCATTACACCTTTGTTCACGATATGGTGCGCGGGGTCGAAGAGTTGCGTACGACTTTGGCGACGGCGATCTCCCTAGAGAAGGCGGTGCGCGGGCGGACCGCAGGCTTCAATACGCCGGCCTTTGTGCTCGACACCATGGGGGGCGGGGGGAAGCGCGATGTTCACTCCTACGAACACTACGATCGCCAGACGGGCATCGCCGTATTTACTAGCCCGACCGTGCGGCCCGGGGAGTTCTTCTTGTACTACGATCCCTTAGATGCGCTCGACCCGCTGATCGTCCAGCGCTGGAGCGATCCGGCCGAGCGTGCGGCTATGCGGCAAGCGGCGTTAGAAGCTGCCTGTCAGACGTAGCGAGCGGTCAGTCGCAAGGACTGGCATTTGCCCTTGTGGACTCGTATGTCTTATCTATTAACAACATTAAACCTTAAAGACCATCAAGGTGTACATCAATGGAATATCCAGATATGATCCAAGCATTAGTGGGCTTGGGCCTGCTCGCTTTGGGCGGTGGTCTGGGTTTTCTGCTGAGTTATCAATTAAAAAGGGGCATCCTACCCCAAGTGGAGAAAGAGGCAGAAGACCGAGTGCGGCAGCAGCTAGCCGAAGAGGAGCGCGCAGTGCGGCTGAGCTTGCTCGAAGAGCGGGATGACTGGTATAAAACCAAAGCCCGCCAAGAGGCCGAATTAGAAGATCAATTGGCCGATCTGAACCGCCGCGATAAGAGCTTGGCACAGCTCGTACGCGACCTCAATAGCCAGAAAGAAGAGCAGAACCGGGCGTGGAATCGCCTCAAGAATCAGGAGCAGCGGATTGGCCAGCGCGAACGGACCTTAAAAGAAGAAGAAGGGGAACTAGGTCAAATGCGCACCGAGTACCAACAACGTCTAGAGTTGGCCAGCGGGCTGCCTGCGGACGAAGCGCGCGAACAGATGATGGAGCATCTGGCCGGCGAGGTGCGCGGACGGGCGGCGGCCATGATCCGCAGTGAGCGCACCAAGGCTAAGGAAGAGTCGGATCGAGAAGCTAAAAAAATCATTGCCCAAGCTATTCAGCGTTGTGCAGTTGAAGAGACCGTCCACTTGGTCACTTCGACTGTGCCCTTGCCCAACGAGGGAATAAAAAGTCGCATCATCGGCAAGGAAGGACGCAACGTGCGCACATTTGAGACGGCGACCGGAGTCAAAGTTGTGGTTGATGATACGCCCGATGCCGTGTTGCTTTCCTCCTACGATCCAGCGCGGCGCGAAGTGGCTAGCCGTGCCATGCAGCAGCTAATCAGCAGCGGCGGTTTTACTCCAACCAAGATTGAGGAAGTGGTAGCGGAGTGCCGCAAGACCCTAGATCAAGATATGGTCGCGGTCGGTAAGAGCGCCCTCAGCGAAATTGGAGCTAGTCAGTACCACGCTGATTTGCCCTATTATGTGGGCATGCTCAAATATCGCGCTAGCTTTGGGCAAAACCTTTTACAGCACTGCCTAGAGGTCGCCCATTTGGCCGGAGGAATGGCTGCCGAGGTCGGATTGGATGTGCCGTTGGCCAAGCGGGCGGGCCTCTTGCACGATATCGGTAAGACCGTCAGCAAGGAGCTAGAAGGAGGCCACGTCGAATTGGGTATCAAGCTAGGCGAGCAATTCGACGAGCATCAGACCGTCAAGGAAGTCATCGCCGAGCACCACGAGGACCACGATCGCCTTTCGCCGATCTGCTTCTTGGTCAAGGCGGCTGATACTATATCGTCGATCCGGCCCGGCGGGCGGCGTGAAGACCTCGAAGGCTATACTCGCCGCATCATGCGCCTAGAAGAAATCGCGACTTCGTTTGCGGGTGTCGAAGATGTGTACGCCATCAATGCTGGTCGCGAAATTCGCGTCATGGTCTGCGGCGACCAGATCGGGGATGAAGATGCCGAGATGCTGGCGTTCGATATAGCCGAGTGCGTCAAGACCGAGTTGACCTTTGCCGGACAAGTCAAGGTCGTAGTGGTGCGCCAGACACAGGTGGTGCGCCACACCGAGCGGAGCCGAGGCGACCGGCGCAACAACGGTACCCGAAACGGGAACAGTCGTCGGCCTCGCAATGGGGGCCGCAGAAGGGGCGACAGTAGCTAAATTTGCTCCAACTGAAATGGCTGATGAGCACAAAAAAATCGTCCTCTTGGGCTGCACCGGGTCCATTGGCGACACGTGCTTCAAGGTCCTCGAAAACCTAGGCGATGGGTACGAGGTCGTGGGCTTGGGCGGTGGAGCAAAGGTCGAAAAGCTGATTGCTCGTGCCCGTCGCTGGCAACCGCAAAAAATCTGCGTTCTAGACGCCGAAGCTAGGAAACAGGTGCAGAGTGCAGTGCCACGAGTCGAGGTGGTTTGCGGTGCAGAGGGACTGTGTGAACTCGCCACCATGCCGGAGGCCGATTTAGTTCTCAATGGGCTCGTCGGCGCTGTAGGTCTCGCTCCGACGCTGGCGGCGTTGGCGCAGGGTAAGACTGTGGCTATGGCTAACAAGGAGCCCTTGGTGATGGCGTGCGGCTTGATCTTGCAGCAAGCCGAGCGCGATGGGGGGACCGTGCTGCCGTTGGACAGCGAGCCTAACGCCATTTGGCAGTGCCTGCAGGGCGAAAATCGCAATAGCCTGCAGCGGATCATTCTCACGGCCTCTGGGGGGCCGTTCTTTGGTCACAGTCGCGAGCAGATGCGCGATATTACCCCGGAGCAGGCCATTGATCACCCCACTTGGAAAATGGGTCCCAAGATCAGCGTGGATTCGGCAACCCTGATGAACAAAGGCTTTGAAGTCATCGAGGCGGCTTGGCTCTTTGGCTTGGCGGTCGAACAAGTGGATGTGGTCGTCCACCGACAATCGGTTGTGCATGCGCTGGTTGAATTCGCCGATGGATCGCTGTTGGCGCACATGGGCAAGACCGATATGCTGCTGCCGATCCAATATGCGCTGACTCACCCAGAGCGGCGGGAGGTTCCTCTCGACAATCTCGATCTCAAGCAAGTGGGTCAACTGAGTTTCGCCGCGCCAGACAGAGCGAATTTCCCCTGTTTGGATTTGTGCTACGAAGCAGGCCGGAGTGGTGGGACCTTTCCAGCCGTTCTCAATGCGGCCAACGAGGAGGCGGTGGGGGCTTTTCTGGCGCGGAAAATCGGATTTCTCGATATCGCCGACCTGAACTGCGACGTGTTGGCACACTGCGGCACACAGGAGGCGGTTTCGCTCGAATCTATACTAGACGAGGATCGCTGCGCACGGCGGCTGGCCCAAGAGTGGGTCGCCGGGCGGGCGGGATAAATTTATGGCGCAAAACACCAACGCATCGCGACACAAAGCACTGGCACTATGCCAGAAGATACTCCGCATTAACACCGGGGTCATACTCGTGGCTTTTGCGCTGATTATCATCCTAACCACGGTCTCGACGGCCGAGTGGGTGCGAACTGCTGGCAAGGCGCTCTACTATGTCATTGCGTTACAGGCTCTCACGTCGGTAGGGACTTGGTACTACCGCACTCGTTTGGAGAAAGCGCTGGCAAGGGTCGAGGGGGATAGTCCGCATGGAGACCATTAAGGCCCGAGGTAAATTCCATACCGCCCATCGGCAGCTAGACTACGACGGCAAATGTGCCTACGTCCACGGGCATACTTGGCGCGGCGCATTCGTCATCCGCACCGAGCGCTTTCCGCGGCTGGAAAAACTGGATATGTCCGTTGACTTCGGCGCACTCAAGGACATCTTCAAATTCTTGGATCACAAGATGTTGGTTTCCGCGCGGGATGCGACCTTTCTCGACGCCAAGCTCTTCGAGCCACAGGGGGTCGTGGTCATGCCAGGCGAAAATCCGAGTGTGGAAAACGTGGCCGAGTACTGCCTCGACCAAGCAGTCGAGGTATTGCAGGGGTTATTCCCACAGCGCGGCTATCAGTACCATATTGAAGTTTCCATTCAGGAGACTGACAACAATTTCTTTGTAGCTGACCGCCTTCTCCGTTGCTGAGCACTGGGGTGCAGAGCTATGGTGCAGGAAAAGATGATGATCGCCAGAGAGGTCGCCGCCTATCTCCGCTGTTCGTCCTCCACAGTGCGTCGCATGGTCCGTCGCGGCCAGATTCCCCATTATAGATTTGGCAAGCTAGTGCGGTTTCGCCTGAGCGAAATCGAGCGTTGGTTGGTCCTGCACCACGAAGGATCAGGGCTCTTGCGGGGAAGGGCGGTCGCGTCCAATTCAGATCAACTCTCCCTCTTTCCGACGGGGGAAGAAAATGACTGAAGAAGCGAAAAATGTAGTGGTGCTCGGCGCTGGAGTCATGGGAGGGCAAATCGCGGCTCTGCTCGCCTGTGCGGGCCACAAGGTGCATCTCCTCGACTTGCCGTTAGAAGGCGATGAA
>JAJEEZ010000466.1:0-6429 GCA_022820705.1 Candidatus Latescibacterota bacterium
GCCTGAGATGGCTCAAACGGTGGATCGCCCACCAACGCCAACGCTTGCCCCCCTTCAATGCACAGTTGGCACCCACAGGAATCAGAACCGTTAGGAAAACCAAAAAACCTAGCAAAAAGTAAAAATGTAAGGGAATCAGAAGGAGACTAACAAGATTTATGGGATTAGGTCTGTCGGTTGCGAAATTTCAACAGTGTTTTGGTGGAACGATGCGGTTTGTAACGAATGCCTTGTTATTTGTGCTTCTCTTTCTCCCTTCCATCGCCTTCACAACCCAAAGGAGTACTACTATGAGCGATTATCTCGTCTATATCGGCACCTATTCCAGCGGCGACGAGGATGGCATTTACGTCTATCGCCTCGACATGGCTACCGGTGCGCTCGCCTATCAAAGTAGCATTGGCGGCATAGACAACCCTTCCTTCCTCGACATTGCGCCCAATCGCCGTTTCCTCTACGCCATCGGCGAGACCAGTGCGGTCGGCGATCGGCCCGGCGGCGCGGTTGCGGCCTTTGCCATTGACCAACAGAGCGGAGCGCTCACCCACATCAACACCGAATCGACCGTTGGCCCCGGCCCCTGCCACATCAGCATTGACCGCGCTGGTAAGTACGCGCTAGCCGCCAACTACGGCGGCGGCAGTGTCGCCATCCTGCCGGTCCGGGAAGATGGCTCGCTCGGCCCGGCTACGGATTTCGTCCAACACGAGGGTTCTTCGGTCAACCCAAGACGCCAAGAGGGACCGCACGCCCATTCGATTATGGTTGCCCCCAACAACAAACACGCCTTTGCCCCAGACTTGGGCATCGACAAGGTGCTCATCTATGCGATTGACCACGAAAATGGCAAGCTGGTCGCGCAGACGCCCGCGGAAATCGCCCCCGGCAGCGGCCCGCGCCACCTCGCCTTTCACCCCAACGGTCAGCAGGCGTACGTCATCAACGAATTGAGCAACACCATCACGGCGTTCGACTACGACGCTGACGCCGGTACGCTCACCACCATCCAGACCATCTCGACGCTGCCCGACGGCTATGCAGAGGTCAGCCACACCGCCGACATCCACGTCCATCCCAACGGCCGCTTCCTCTATGGGTCCAATCGCGGCCACGACTCCATTGCCGTCTATGCCATCGACCAAGACAACGGCCAGCTTGCACTCGTCGAGATCGTGCCGACCGGCGGTGCCAACCCGCGCAACTTCGGCCTCGACCCCACGGGCACCTACCTAATCGCCGGCAATCACAGCACCGACGACATCTTCACCTTTCGCGTCGATTCAGACACCGGCAAACTCACGCCCACCGGCCACAAGGCCGAAGTCGTCTCGCCCGTGTGCCACAAGTTCATTCCGGTTTTTTAGGGATAGATGGTAGGGCGTGCGACGCTATATTGGCCCGCGTTGTACGCCCTACCGTTGGTAACAGGTGCATCGCACCACATTGAGAAAGGGATTCGCACGGCAAGCTATGGCTCGGGCGATCATTTTTGACTTCGACCTTACACTAGCGGACTCAACAAAAGGCATTATTGAGTGTGTCAATTTTGCGCTGGAGAAGTTGAATCTGCCCCGAGCCGATGACGAGCGAATCAAGCGAACTATTGGTATGTCTTTAGAGAACACCTTTATACGTTTGACTGGGCAAACCGACAATCAGAACGTCAGTTTGTTCATAAGTAACTTTGTCAAACGAGCCGATCAGGTTATGGTAGATTTAACATCCATGTTTGCTAGCGTTCCCACAACAACGGAGCGGTTGATTGAAATGGATTTTGCATTGGGGATCGTGTCAACGAAGTTTCGCTATAGAATCGAGGATATTCTAGCAAGAGAAGGGCTATCTGATCGCTTTGGCATCATCATCGGCGGAGAAGACGTTGCAGACCAAAAACCACATCCCCGTGGTTTAACAACTGCTATCGCCAGAATGCAAATGGATGCCAGTGACGTGCTTTACGTTGGCGACAGTACGATTGATGCGCTAACGGCCGAACGGGCCAAGGTGCCCTTTATTGCGGTACTATCAGGCGCGACAAGCAAAAGTGAATTTGACGAAGTACCCAAAGTTGCAGTTATCGACGATATTTCAGCGTTACCTCGACTGCTCTGTACCTAGGCGTGCGGCTTGACCATTTTGGAGTAAACTCCAAAAAAGTCCGACTAATTTGGAGGAACGTTCAAAATAGCCACTACCAGTTCGTATGCGACCCATCCCGCCGCCGCAAATGCGGCGCTTCCCAAAACTTGAACTCTTGCTCCCTGGCCAGCTCTTCGTTGAACTCCACGCCCAGCCCCGGCCCCTCGGGCACCTTCAACATCGATCCTACCAATTCGCACTGCATCGGAAACAAATCTTCGTCCATGAATTTTCCCGCTTCCGTCGGCGTCACGCGATGTTCAAGCCACGCGAAGTTGGGCACGGCCGCCACTAGATGCACGGTCGCAGCGGTGCAGATCGGCCCCAGCGGGTTGTGGGGCATTAGGTCGATGTAGTGGGATTCGGCCAAGCTCGCCACCTTCATCGACTCGGTCAGCCCGCCGACATTGCACACGTCGATCCGCGCAAACTGCGTGATGCCCCGTTCGAGATAGGGCAAAAACTGCCACTTGCTGGCAAATTCCTCGCCGATGGCAAACGGTACGTCGGTCATGGTGCGGAGCGATTCATAGGCTTCGGGGCACTCGTCGCGGATGGGTTCTTCGAGAAAATCGAGCGTCCCCGGCGGCATCTTCTGGCAGAATGACGCGCTCTCGGCGACCGTCAGCCGATGGTGGTAGTCAATGCCTAAGACCGGGTCGGGACCAATTTCACGGCGCACTTCAGTCAGCCAAGCCGCGGTGATGCCGATGGACTCGCGCGGTTCGAACAGCAGTTCGTCGTCGTACTGTTTGCGCTGGGCCATCCCCGTGCGAATCACGTCCCACCCCTTGTCCAACAGCAGCTTGCAGTTTTTGACCAAGGTCTCTAGGTCCGGTGCTCCAGTCGTCGCAAAGCAGGGCACCCACTCGCGCTGCTTGCCGCCCAAAAGCTGATAGACCGGTACGCCAAGGGCCTTGCCCACCACATCGTGTAAAGCGATGTCGATGGCCGAAATCGCCGCGGTCAACACCCGCCCGCCTTCAAAGTATTGGCCGCGGTACATCTCCTGCCAGAGCCGCCCGATTTCGCGCGGGTCGCGGCCGAGCAAAAACTCCCGGTAGTGCCGCACTGCGCCCACGACGGCTAGCTCGCGCCCCGATAGTCCCGACTCGCCCCAGCCGTGGATGCCTTCGTCGGTCTCGACTTTGACGATGAGCTGATTGCGGTGGCCGACCCAAGTTGGATAGGCTTTGATGTCGCTGATTTTCATGGGTTGTATCTCCTTATATAAGAGTTGCTTCTACAGACGCGTCGATTCGGGGGCGCTTCGACAGGCTCAGCGCACACGATAGCTCAACGCGCACTGAGCTTGTCGAAGTGCGTCCGAGCGCCATGGGGATGTTTAACATACAAGGGTCGCCCTACGACGGGGTCCCGCGCAACAGCGCGACCAATTGTTCGTAGATTCCCGGTGCGGCTGCGACCAAATCGCGGCCTTCCAATTCTTCCGGCAGCTCGCCTTCCACGGGTTGCAAGTGCCCGACGCGAGCGCCCGCCTCCCGCGCAATCAGGGCCGCGGCCGCCAAGTCCCAAGGCTTGAGCGACTCGTAAAAGCCGTCGAGCCGACCCATTGCCACCCAGCAGAGATCAATGGCGGCCGAGCCGACGCGGCGGATGTCGCGGCAGTGTCCGAGGACGCGGCGCAAGCGATCCACCAGCGCCACTCTGCCCTCGGCGGCGTAGGGGAAACCCGTGCCGATCAGGGCGCGGGATAGCTCGCTACACTCGCTGGTTCGGATGGCGTGACCGTTGAGATAGGCACCTGCTCCGCGCCGGGCGGTAAAGCTCTCTTCTACAAACGGGCAGTGCACCACGCCGACCTGCACTTGGCCTCCTTCGGCAAAGGCAATGGACACGGCTACTTGCTGCTGGTTGTAGGCGTAGTTGACGGTGCCGTCAATCGGGTCGATGACCCACAAGGGGCCGCGAAGTTGCGCCGGGTCTGTAAAGTGGGGCGAAGACTCTTCGGAGAGGATGTAGTGGTCGGGAAAGGTCTGTTCGATCTCGTTGCGGATGAGTTGGTCGGCATGTAGATCGGCCGACGTCAACAGCTCAGTCCCTTCCTTGTAGCTCAGATCCAGTGCCCGGTCCGCCCGCACTTGGGCGATCAGCACTCCGGCGCGCCGGGCGAGGTCTTCGGCAAATTCAAGCACCTCGCTCAACAGTGCGCCCCCAACTTCATTGGATACGGTGAAAGGTTCTCCAAGCCGTCCTCGGTAATCAGGTACATGTTTTCCAGCCGCACCCCCGCCCGCGCTTCGGGGATATAGGCCCCCGGCTCGACCGAGACCACATTGCCCACGCGCAGGGTGCCGCCGCGCTCCTTGTTAAGATCGGGCATTTCGTGTGCCCGCAGGCCGATGTTGTGCCCGGCGTGGTGGATCAAGCCGACGTCGGCTAGCTTGGGATGCTCGCGGATATAGGCGTCCATGGCCACTGCGCATTCGCTGCCGTCCTTGCCCGGCCGCAGATACTCGCCGACGCGGTCGTGAAAGCCCTTGACGTGCTCAAATACGGAGTGCTGCACTTCAGTCGGCTCGCCCACTGCAAAGCTGCGGCACAAGTCGGCCCAGTAGCCGCGGTACACCGACCAAGCGTCGATGACGTAGATTTCCCCAGCCTCGATCGGGCGATTGCGCGCAAAACCGCCCAATTCGCCGCACTGATAATCGCCGTCGTGGAAAACCTTCTCACCAGCCGCAAGATGCGCTGCCCGTTGCGCCGCCGCTAGCACCTCCAACTCGTTGACGCCCGGAGCCATCGCCGCTTCTGCCGCGGCATATGCTGCCAGATCGACCTGCACTACCTTGCGCAACAGCTCGATTTCGTCGGGATCCTTGACCTCCTGCATGTCGGCGAGCAGATCATCGACCGCGACCCATGCAGGCGTTTTGCCCAGCCCTTCCTCGACTGCCTGTCCCAAGCGGCGCGGCAAAAACTCGCTCTGCCAGCCTAGGCGGCCAGCCGCTGGTTTTTTGGCCCGCAGCGTATCGACGATTAGCCCGCTTATCACCTCGCGCAGGTCGGGCGTGACCGTGCCGCCGACGCTGAGAGGAAAGGTGAAACACTCGTCGGCGCACGGCTCGCCTTCGTCGGTATGCGCGATCAGCAAGGACTGCCCATCGGCTCCCAGCCAAAAGATCGCCGGCGGGCCGGGGAATTCCTCGGGAATGATGATCCCGGTAAAGTAGTAGATTTCCTTCGGGTGGTTGATCACGGCCGCGTCGATGTCGAGTTCGGCCAGCCGCGCACATAGGCGCTGCTGCCGCGTGCGGCATCCTTCTTTGGTCAGCATAATTCTCTCCTGTTAGCGTTATCGCTTAATACACGACAGTACTCCAGTGGACATTACGCATAGATATCGAGGTATCAGATGCTTCGACTCCGCTTCGCTCCGCTCAGCATGACAAGTGCTGGTAGTGTCATGCTGAGCGCAAGCGAAGCATCCCATACCACTTCTACTGTCGTGTACTTAAGTATCTCGTGCTCAATAGTAGCCAACCGCATCGCTCCTGAAAAGTAATCGCTGCCGCCCCATACCTTGAGCCACCCGCTAGCCGCTCCGTATATTCTCAGCCCATTTCCAACGAAAGTGCATCTTATGATTCCGACCCGACTCATTCTGGCCGCCTATCTGTTCTTTACCGCAGTCCCAGCATCGAGCGAAGGTTTCCACGGCTTTGACCCGGCGACTTACGACGGGTTGATGTTTCCGCCAGCAGCACTCCAAGCAATGGCCGCCGAAGCCGCGCAAAACTCGCCTCCCAAAAACGGCAAAACCCTAGTCTTTGGCTTCGCCAACCTGCAGCGCGACATCAGCTTTGGCATCAAGGTCGAAAAGAGCATTGAGCGCAACGCCGAGGCCGCTGGCATTGAGTTGCTGATCGCCGACAACCGGCTCGACGGGCCGACCGCCCTAGCCAACGCCGAGAGCTTTGCCCGGCGTCAAGTTGACTTCTGTATTTAGTTCCAAACCGACGTCAATTTCGGCCCGGCAATCATGCAGCACTTCAACCGCAAGCAGATCGGCGTGGTCGCCATCGACATTCCCATGCCGGGTGCCACCTACTTCGGTGCCAACAACCCCCGCTCCGGTTTCATGGGAGGCTCCTATCTGGCGCAAGCGGCCAAAGTGCGCTTCGGCGACCGGGCGCTCGCCGAGGGATACTTCGTCGTCGGCGAATTGCCGCAGTCGGGCGCGATCCCCGCCATGCGCACGGAGGGCCAGATCGCCGGTTTTCTCGCCTCGCTGCCCGGCTTCCCGCCCGAGCGCATCATCCGCATCGA
>JAJEEZ010000460.1:0-4331 GCA_022820705.1 Candidatus Latescibacterota bacterium
GAAGCGGCCTTTGCCCTCAAACCAGGCCAGACCAGCGAGCCGGTTTTGAGTCCCTATGGCTACCACTTGATCCAGGTGCGCGAAAAGCGCGAAGATTCCATCTGCGCCAGCCACATTCTCGTCTTGGCGCAAACCTCGGAAAGCGACCAAGAGCGGGCGCGGGAAACGCTAGAGAATTTGCGCTACCGCGCCCGGAACGGCGAGGAGTTTTCCCAACTCGCTCGCCAGTACTCGGCCAACCCGCAGACGGCCATGCAGGGCGGCCTTTGGGGCACCTTCCCTAAAGACCAGATCCCCAAATTCCTCCAGCCTTACCTCCGCAATCTCAAGCTGGGCGACATCAGCAAACCCTTCTTTTTTGACGATGGTGGTCACATCATCAAAATTGACGACGATCAAGCCATAATTGAGGGCCTGATCCGCGAAAGCCGCACCGCCCAAGCCGTGCGCCAATTAATCGACGAATACCGGCAGCAAATCCACATCGAGGTTCGGCTCGACGAGGAAAACTTGCGCCGACCAGTACAGAATGCGACTGGATATCTTTCTGAAGAACACGGGGCTGATCAAGCAGCGCAGTGAAGCCAAGCGGGCCTGTGACGCCGGGCGAGTCCAGATCGGCGGCCAGCAGGCCAAGGCTTCGCACGCCGTGGTCGTGGGGGAGCAGATACACATTGCGACCCCCTCTCGCCTGCTCGACATCGAGGTGCTCGGCATCCCAGAGCGCCCGCCCTCCCGCCGGGACCGCCGGCGCTTTTATCGGATCCTCCGCGAGGAGTATCTCGACCCCTACGAAGACTTGAGCTTTTAGGATGTGAACTGTGGGTAGCGCCGCGCAGTCGCCCTATCAAGGGCTAGCCCCCATTTACGACTATGTAATGGCTCACGTCGGTTACGGCGAATGGGCCGCTTATATCCACGCGCTCTTTGCCCGCTTTGCCCCCGACACCACTCGCGTCGTGGACTTGGCCTGCGGCACTGGCAACGTGTCTTTTGCACTCCACCACCTCGGCTATGAGGTAACGGGCGTGGACCGCTCCGAGGCCATGCTGCAGGTCGCGCACGAAAAGGCCGCTGGCACCGGCGTCGAATTCGTCCAGCAAGACCTGCGCCAGCTAGGGGCCCTAGGGCCTTTTGACGCGGCCACTTGCCTGTACGACAGCATCAACTATCTGCTCGCACCAGCCGACATCGACGCGGCCCTGCGCGGCGCACAGGGCATTGTGCAGCCGGGTGGGCTTTTTGTCTTCGACATCTGCACCGAGCGCAATTCGCTACGCTATTTCCGCAACATGCGCGACAGCGGACAGGGGCCGGGCTTTTCCTACGAGCGGCACAGCACCTACGATCCAGACCGGCGGCTACAGCGCAATCACTTTCGCATCCGCCGCGACAAGAGCGATGTCGCATTCGAGGAAACCCATGTCCAGCGCATCTATCCGGTCGCCGCCGTCGCCGACCACGTCGAAGCGAGTGCTTGGGAGTTGCTCGCGCTCTTCGACGGTTTCACATTTGACGAGGGGACTGAGGAATCCGACCGCGTTCATTTCGTCCTCCGCGCTCCGCCAGCGGAGAAATAACTTTGGACCTGCAGCTAACAGCAACGCGCGCATTCATTGAGGAAGCAGATGACTTCCTGCTTACTACCCATGTCAACAGCGACGCCGACGGTATCGGTGCCTGCATGGCTTGGGCCCACTTGCTGAGGGGCCTCGGCAAGCGCGCTGACATCGGCCTGCCCGAGCCACCGGCTAGCCAGTGCTCCTTTCTCGCTGGCTGGGACGGCGTGCGCCACTTCGCCGACCTCGACTTGGCCCGCTATCGCTGCGCCATTGTCTCCGACTGCTCCTCCCTCGATCGCATCGGCCCAGTGCGCCCAGGTCTCAGCCCCGATATTCGTCTCCTCAACATCGATCACCACCAAGACAATGAGTGCTTCGGCGCAGTGAATATCATGGAGGAAGTCAGCTCTACCTGCGAGCTTCTCTACCATCTGGCCAGCGGCCTCGGCTATGAGATCGATAGCGTCGCCGCCGACCAGCTCTATGCGGGGATTCTATTCGATACCGGCGGCTTTCGCTTCTCGCTAACCACGGACACCACCTTTGAAGTGGCGGCCGATTTAGTGCGGCGCGGCGCACGTCTCGACGCCATCGCTCAGGACGTCTTCGGCAACAAGAGCTTCGGCTCGGTCAAACAGCGCGGCCAAGCCATTGAGAGCTTGGTGCTGCGCCTCGGGGGCCGAGTAGCAGTGCTCCATCTCGACCGCGAGGCCATGAGCGCGGGCGAGCCGGACGAGGTCGTCAACTACGGCCTGATGATTAAGGGAGTCGAAGTGGCCGTGCTGCTCAAGGAACGCGCTCCCGGATGCTACCGCGTCAGCCTGCGCTCCCGCGACAAGGTCGATGTCAGTCAAGTCGCCGGCACTTTTGGCGGCGGCGGACACGCCCGCGCCGCCGGACTGGAGCTGACGGGTGCATCCGAAGATATTGTTGAGGATATATTGACTGAGATCAGCCGCTATTTGAAATAGTAATAATTATTCTTGATTATAAATTTTTATTTATTACATTACTTTATTTTTCCACAGAAAGAAGGGTAAGAAAGGCATTCCATTGCATTTAATTACCTTAAAAGACTGGTCCTCAGCCGACGTGCAGCAAGCTGTCGAACTCGGCCTAGCCGTCAAGGCCACCCCGCAGCACTACGCCGACGCCCTCTCTGGGCGCACGGTGGTTTTGCTCTTCCAGAAGACTTCGACCCGCACCCGCTGCGCAGGCGAAATCGGCACTGCCCAGCTAGGCGGCCACGCCCTCTACCTGAACTGGCAAGACACCAACTTCGGCCTAGCCGACTTAGGCGACGAATTCCGCGTGCTCTCCGGCTACTCCGACTTCATCGTCGCCCGCCTGCTCGAACACGCCGATGTGCGCCGCGCAGGTGCCGCCGCGCAGGTGCCGCTGGTAAACGGTTGCTGCAACCGCTATCACCCCTTGCAGGCATTGGCCGACTTGATGACCCTACAGGAGGCTTTTGGGCGGCTCGAAGGGGTGCGACTGACATACGTCGGGGTGCTCAACAACGTAGCCAACTAGCTCATTGCCGCCGGGGCCAAAGTGGGCATGCACGTCACATGCGTCTGCCCCGAAGTCAACGCCGCCGCACGCGATGACGAACTCTACGCCGAAGCCAAGCGCTTGGGACTCTACGAACACACTGAGGAACTGCATCCGGCGCTGGCAAAGTCTGACGCCGTGTACACCGACACTTGGATCGACATGGAATTTTTCACCGATCCCAAGTTCGCCCGCGAAAAAGAGCGTCGGATCCAGACCTTTCAGCCCTATCAGCTCAACCGCGAATTGCTCGCCGGTCTAGACCTGAAAATCCTGCACTGCCTCCCCGCCCATCACGGCTATGAGATCGAAGGCGCACTCTTGCACGACGAGCGCTCGCTGATCTTCACCCAAGCCAAAAACCGCCTGCACAGCCAGAAGGCCGTGCTGCTCAAGCTGGCGAATGCCCTAGAATGAGATTTATCCCGGTAGCGAGGATCCGCGCTGATCCCAGTGAAGATTTTCTAAACCTACCCCTCTTCCCGCACCCACGTCCCGCTCTGCCCCCCCCGCTTCTCCATCAGCCGCAACTCGGAAATCACCATTCCGCGATCGACGCCCTTGCACATGTCGTAAATGGTCAAAAGCGCCGTGCTTGCCGCCACCAAGGCCTCCATTTCCACGCCCGTGCGGTCGTCAATTTTGGCCTCGGCCTCGACCTCGACCCGATCCTCGCCGACGTGCAAATCCACGCTGACCGACGTGAGGTTGATCGGGAGGCACAAGGGGATTAGCTCTCCCGTGCGCTTGGCGGCCATGATCCCGGCCAGTCGCGCCGCTTCCAAGACGTTTCCCTTGGCGACTTTATTCTCGGCGATTAGCTGCGCCGTCGCGGGGGCCATGCGGATCTCGCCACGCACCCGCGCCAGCCGCGCGGTCGGCTCCTTGCCGCCTATATCGACCATCTTGAGGCGGCCCTGCTCGTCGAGGTGAGTCAGCGCGTCGGCCACTACGACTCGACTGAGCTCGCCGAA
Organism: Candidatus Latescibacterota bacterium; assembly: GCA_022820705.1. Taxonomy (GTDB): domain Bacteria; phylum Latescibacterota; class UBA2968; order UBA8231; family UBA8231. Next base: position 4,091 of record JAJEEZ010000460.1, read on the forward strand.
GTCATGTTCTCGATAATTGCCGCGCCAAACTCCGAGCACTTGACCTCGGTCGGGTCGTCCATCAGCCGCGCAAAGTCGTAGGTGACGACCCGGTTCGCTATCGTCTGCTCCAGCCCCTTGACGATCAGGTCGGCGGCCTCGTTCCAGCCCAAGTGGCGGAGCATCATGTCGCCCGACAGGATCACCGAACCGGGGTTGACCTTGTCTTGGCCGGCGTACTTGGGAGCGGTGCCGTGGGTGG
>JAJEEZ010000067.1:0-5962 GCA_022820705.1 Candidatus Latescibacterota bacterium
ACCCATATCGAAATCGTCAGCGAAAAAAACGAGGAAACCTACGCGGCTCTGCTACAGCGCCACAGCATCCCACCGGCTGACTTTTGCATGGTGGGCAATTCGCTCAAATCGGATATCCTGCCCGTCGTCGCCTTGGGCGGACACGCCGTCTATGTGCCGTACTACACCACTTGGCTCCACGAACGCGTCGAGCCTTCGGAGTCTGAGCGCCAGCGATACCACCAAATAGCCCACCTAGGCGAACTGCCCCGCCTGCTCGCAGAGCGGTTCGCTTCCGCGGGCCAAAACTAAAACTGTGACTTCGTCCGGCCTTCCTTCAAAGCGGATTTACAATGCCGGCGACCGATCTTACCACACCTGAGCCAGGCAGAGTCGGACGGCTTCTACCCGCCGCCTTTCGCTCGCGGCTGGACCTAGAGCCGCCCGACCCGGAGCCTGCCGCAGAAGAGGCTGGTTCGGCCTTTACGCTCCGGGCCTTTGCCTTGGGCACCTTTTTGGCCGCTTTCATCGGCGGCGGCGTGGCCTATAGCACCCTGTACTTGCAAGGCTCCTTCATGGCCTTGGGCTTTAGCACGGTCGGCGCGGTTTGCTTGCTGGCCCTGCTGACGGGTCTGATCAATCCCCTGCTCAAATTGTGCGGGACGCAGGGTTTGCGCCGAGGCGAATTGCTGCTGGTTTATGTCATGATGGTGATGGCCTCGCCCATCCCCATCGTTTTTACCTCGAAGATCATCAGCCAACTCGCCGCTCCCTTTTACTATGCCACGCCCGAAAACGATTGGCAGAGTCTCATCCACCCCCACATTCCCCACTGGATGATGCCGCGCCAACTCGGCGACGCCCAGTTTTTCTTTGAGGGGATGGGAGCCGATTACGTGGTGCCGTGGGAGGCTTGGCTGCTGGCGCTGGCGGCGTGGCAGCCGTTTGTCTGGTCGCTCTTCTTGGTGATGATCGCGATCATGGTCGTTCTGCGGCGGCAGTGGATCGACAACGAGCGCCTCGTCTATCCGCTGGTGCAAGTGCCGCTGGCCATGACTGCCATGGGGGAGGGCAGCGAGCGCTGGCCGCCCTTTTTTAAGAATCGGGGGATGTGGATCGGCTTTGCGCTGGCCGCCACTTGGAGCACGCTGCACGGCCTGTACGCCTACTTCCCGGAAGGCGTGCAATTCGCTAGCGGCGTCGATTTGTTCCACCAAGAACTGTCGATCATGCGCGGCACCTCTAAGCTGTATATCATCTTCCGCTTCCACATCCTCGGTTTTTTCTATTTCCTCAAAACCGAAGTCGCGCTCAGTCTGTGGGTTTTCAATTTGTTGGCCAACGTCTTGCGCGGCACTTTCGCCATCCTCGGCGTAGGCAATGCGCCCAGCTTGGGCAGTGGCCACGGCATCGGGCACACGCTACAGGTCTATCACGCTATGGGCGCTATGCTGGTTCTGTTCCTCGGCGGCTTGTGGGCTGCTCGCCGCCATTTGGCCGCGGTTTGGCGCAAGGCTTGGTCCGGCGATCCGGCTATTGACGACGCCGATGAAATCCTGTCGTACCGGGCGGCGGTGATCATTCTCGTCGTCGGCACGGCGATCATGGTCGGCTGGCTGTGGCTGGCTGGATTGCCGGTGTGGGCCGGCGCGGCGTTGCTATTTCTGGCCGGAGCCCTTTTCGTCGCCTTTACCCGTATAGTAGCTGAGGGCGGTTTGTCCGACGGTGCGCCGCCCGTGGTGCCGGCTGGCATTCTCATCTCTGCGGTAGGCTCATCGGCGCTGGGGGCACCGGGCTTGGTCTTGCTGGCCAGCACCTATATCTGGACGGCTAATGTCCGCAGCTTTGTCATGGCCTCCTGTGCCAACAGTCTGAAACTGAGCGGGGAACTGAGCCGAGGGCGACTTCGGCGAGCTCAGCCGAGTCGTCGGCCTTTGTTCTGGGCTATGGTGGTGGCTATAGCCGTGGCGCTAGCGGCTTCGACTTGGATGATTTTGGAGCTGAGCTACGAGCACGGCAATCTCAATTTGCGGGGCACGGTCAGCCGCGAAGCGCCCTACCGCTATGTCGAGGGCCTGCTGCGCTATCCGAGCGAGTTGCACCTGTGGGGCTGGGTCAACATGGGTTTGGGCGCGGCCATCATGCTGGGCTTGACTGTGGCCCGGTGGCACTACGCTTGGTGGCCCCTGCATCCTTTGGGCTATCCTGTTGGGCCGACTTGGATTATGGACCACCTGTGGTTCAATATGTTTTTGGCTTGGTTTATCAAAGTCCTAGTGCTGAAGTACGGCGGTGCCGACCGCTACCACCAGACTAGGCCGTTTTTTATGGGCCTGATCTTGGGGCAACTGCTGCCGGGCGGCATCTTCTTAGTCATCGATCATTTTACTGGCACGGTCGGCAATGTGATTTTCTGGGGTTAGCTACTGCCGACCGAGGCTTGTCATGCTGAGGAAGCCGATAGGCTGACGAAGCATCTTTTGCCTACGCGGCCTCGCCGGTGGGTAGGAGATTCTTCGACTTCGCTGCGCTCCGCTCAGAATGACAGTGCAATTAGATGTCTAACTGGTATGAATAACTTAGGGCTATATCTGGCACTCTTGGGGCTGCTGCAAACGCCCTGCTACGGCGAGGTGGCTGCTTTGCGCACCACCATCGAAGCCCTGAGCGCGGTCGAATCGCGCTTGGCTGGCTATCCCGGTGCTGAAGCGGCGGCGGCGTTGGTGGAGCGCGCGTTGGTCGCGGCGGGCGTCGAAGCGGTGCGGCGCGACTCATTTGCCGTGGTGGTGCCCATAGAGCGCGGCAGTCGCCTGCGCTTGGAGCAGAGCGGGGAGGAGGTGCCGCTGTGGGGGTTGTGGCCGAATCTGGCGCGGACGGTTACGCTGCCGCCAGAGGGGCTGCAAGCGCCGATGATCTACGGTGGTCGGGGCGAGTGGGGCGATTTCGACGGCCACGCTATTGACGGGCGCATTGTCCTGCTGGAATTCGACAGTTGGAACCACTGGCTGCGCGCCGCGTCGCTGGGTGCCCAAGCCGTGGTGTTTATCGCGCCTGAACAGGCCAATCGCCACCAAGCCGACGCCAAGTACGCCCACGTGCCGCTCGACATTCCCCGCTTCTGGATCGAGCGCGAAGCGGGCCTCGTGTTGCGCCAACGCCTGCGGGACGGCGAGTTGTTGGTTCACTTGCAGGGCCGCATGGACTGGCAGCGGCGGTCGGCGTGGAATATCTGGGGCGTGATCCCCGGCACCGATCCCGAGTTGGCCGACGAGCGCGTCGCTATCGAGGCGTACTACGACGGCATTTCCGTGGTGCCGGGCCGGGCACCTAGCGCTGAGGCCGCCTGCGGCATCGCCGCCTTATTGGAATTGGCCCGCCATCTCGCTGCTCATCCGCCAGCTCGTACGACCATCCTGGTGGCGACCTCGGCTCACTTCCAAGGTCGCCAAGGCATGGCCGACTTTCTGGCGCGCCACGCCCGACCCTTGGCGGAACCGCTCCACATAGACCTGTTCATTGGCCTCGATCTGTCGAGCCGCACCGATCAAGTCGGCCTCTGGAACAATACCGCTAGGCCCGAATTGCGACGCTTTTTCGCCCCATTTGGTCGCCGCTTTAGTGGCTACGCCAGCACCTTAGACTCGACCGCAGTCGGCAGTTTGGTCAACGGCATCACTCCCATCAAAGGCTTGGACTGGTCGGCGTACATGCCCGGCGGTATCTCTGCCAACAGCCAACTCGCCCTTGATGGCGGCTTGATCTCCTTGGGTCTGATCACTGTGAACGACGCCCGTCTGCAGATCGATTCGCCGCTGGACCAGCCAGCCGCAGTCAACTACGGCAATTTAGTGCGCCAAGTCGCCTTGATAAAAGGCGTGTTGCAACAGGCCCTGAACGATCCGCAGTTGTTGGAGGAGAAAGAAGCCTTTGGGCCGGTGTTGCAGGATCGCTTGCGCGATTTGCGCCTCAAGGTGCGGACCTTTCCGCGCCGCTCGCAAACGCCGGACCGGCCGGTGGCCGACGCGATAGCCGTAGTGCGATCGCAACGGGCGACCGCTGACAAAGCCGTCAAAGGGGTGCGCACGGCTCAAGTCCATCTGAGCGACGACGAGGGCGAGTTGCTCATAACGGGTCTGCCGCAGGCTCAATACCGCACCAATGTGTACGTCTTGGATCCGTACAGCGGAGGCATTACCTACGCCGCTGATTTGAGCAAAAGGGCTGAGGGATTTCACGGGGCACCGCTGCCCGACGGCTCCATCCCCAGCACTGTCCAATGGGCACTCACCGAAAAATCGGTGGTGGTGTTTCCCTGCCTGAGCCGCCCTTTTTACGGCCTCATTAATCCGCGTTCGCTCAATTTTTTGAGCGGCATCACCGTGGTCAACCGCTACGACACCGCCCCGCGCCAATATGGCTACGCGCTGGGCAGCGGTCTCGACGAGGCAGTCGGGGTGATATTCGGGCCGCTGGACGACGATCCGCAAAACCGCATCAAAATACTGGCGGGTCGGCAACTGCTGCTGCTCAACAACGGCGTTCCCGATAGTAGCCCCAATGGGGAGGGATTTGCTCTGGCTGAAGAGCGGCTGGTGCCGACGTTGTTGCAGGCCGCTTGGGATATGTGGCGTCTCGACGAAGATCGGTTGCAGACCATGCGCGACCACGCCATTGAAAACCAGTACTTGCAGCGCCTGCACCAGCGCACCGCCCAAGTCCTCGAAGCCGCCCAAGAGGCCGCCCAGCGCAAAGAGTGGAGCCGCTACGTGGCCCATTTGCGGGTGGCGCTGGGATTGGAAAACCAGGTCTATCCCGAGGCCATAGCGACCTTAAACGACGTCATAAAGGGCATGGTATTCTTCTTGGCGCTGCTCATTCCCGCGGCTTTTTTGGGCGAACGCCTGCTGCTGGGGGCGGCGCAGATCACGCGGCAATTGACTGGTTTTGGCGCGTTGTTGGCTCTAGTCTGGCTCGCGATCTCGCAGGTGCATCCCGCCTTTGCCATCGCCCATCCGCTGGTCATCCTGATAGCCTTTGCCATCATGGCCATGGCCGGTCTCGTCCTCGTCCTCATTAGCAGCCGCTTCAACAGTTACATGAAAGAACGCGGCGACCGGATCCACCACGTTGAGATGCGGCGTTTCAGCGTGGCCCATGCCGCGTTCATGCTGGGCATATCCAATATGCGGCGGCGCAAACTGCGCACCGGCCTGACTTTGACGACCTTGGTGTTGCTGACGTTTACGGTGCTTTCCTTTGCCTCATACGAGAGTCGGGCGCGCTTTATCTCGCTATCTCTCGAACACGAGGGTGAGTACGAGGGCATCTTAGTCCGCAACCGGGCCTGGAATCCCTTGGGCCAGCCCATGCTGGATTACATTCGCTCCCACTTTTCCGCGGTTGGCCCGATCAGCTCCCGCAACTGGTTCATTTTGCAGGAGGACAAAAAAACGTATCTCGAAGCTGCGGCCGGGCGACAGTTGGTGCGGACCTACGGCTTACTCGGCCTAAATCCCGAAGAAATCGACATCACAGGCGTTGACCACGCTCTGACGGCTGGACGCTTTTTCACCGCCGCCACCGAGGCTAGTTGTCTGCTGCCTTTGCCGATGGCCGAGGCCCTGGGCTTGGATGCTGGCGACTTGGGACGTGCGCAAGTGCAAGTGATGGGTAAAACACTGACCGTGGTGGGCTTGTTCGATCCAGAGGTCTTTAACGGCATCCGCGACCTTGACGACGGGCCGCTGACGCCAGTGGACTTTGAGCTGTCCCGGACTGCTGGCAGCACCTTTCAGATCAATCAGAGCGCGGCCACGACAGCTACTGCTTCCCAGTACCGCCCCTATGTACACATACTGCCGGACAATGTACTGATTGCGCCCTATGAGATCGTCCGCCAAATGGGGGGGCGGCTGCGCTCGGTGGCCGTCGCCTTTGACCGGGAGCGGTTGGACTCTGGGGCGGCCCAAGCGTTGCTGGAGGA
>JAJEEZ010000019.1:0-5628 GCA_022820705.1 Candidatus Latescibacterota bacterium
CGTGCACCAAAATGACGACCACGTCTGAGCCGTCCGCCGCGCGAGTCGGCTTGGCCGCCGGGGACCTAGCTAGTTCCCACAGCGCGCTTTCTATGTTAGGAGGGCCGACGGGTTTAGTCGGTGCAACGTCGAGGTCTTGGCCCCACAGGGGCACTGCAAAAAAGAAAAGAAGAAAGGTATGGCGCACGGAGATTAGGGCCGGCGAGCTTTGTACGACTCGTGTGTGCCCTGCGCCCCTAGCTCTTGCGTGCGCGACAAAAGCGCAAGTTGCTCGTCGTCGGCCAAGGGCGTGAACTGCCGGGCTATGGCCGCATTCTGCCGCAGTTTTTCCAGCGAATCCATCCCAGAACACACAGTAGCCACTGGCAGACTCATGGCGTAGCGTAGGCACTCTGCCGCCGTCGCCACACCTGTTGCGAGGATCGCTTCGGGCGTACCCCCCAAGGTCTTCATGGCAATGACCCCGATGTTCCTTTCCACTGCGAGCGGCAGCACCTGCTCGACAAAGCTGAGGTAGTGCGGGTCGAATACGTTGATCGGCATTTGCGTGGCATCCCAAGCAAAGCCGCGCTCGATCATCTCCACGTGCAGAGCGGGCAAAGTATGGCCGGTAAAGCCGATATAGCGGATCTTGCCCTCCTCTTTGGCTTTGAGCGCGGCCTCTAACAGGCCCCGCTCGTAAATCCGCTCTGGATCGTCGGGCTGTTTGATATTGTGAAACTGCCACAAGTCGATCACGTCGGTTTGCAGCCGGCGCAAGCTCTCTTCGAGATGGGCAATCGCCCGCTTGGGATGGCGGCTCGTATCCTTGGTCATCAGGAATACGCGGTCGCGATAGCCGCCGCGCAGCGCCTTGCCCATGCGTATCTCACTCGCGCCGTCGGAATAGCCCCAAGCATTGTCGAAGAAGTTGATCCCCTCGTCGATGGCCGCGTGCATCAAGGCGATGGCCGCTTTCTCCTCCATGTTGCCGTGGCGGGCCATGTGCGCGCCGCCCAAGCCGAGTAGAGAAACAGCTTCGCCTGTGCGGCCCAAGATCCGCTGGGGCATGTCGCGGTGGTTCGGCGCAGCACTTATGGAAAGGCCGGCGGCGGCCGCGGTCGAGAGCTTGAGGAACGTGCGGCGGGAGTAAGGTCTATCGTTCATTGGGTATGGTCTCCAGTGGCAAGGGGATGCAGTCTCGGTGTACTCAATTGTCCAGACCAAGGGCTTTCTTCACCTCAGCAGCGGAGTACACCTGCTCCTCACCGTTTCGGACGCGCTGCAGGACTTCGGCAGCGAGATAATAGTCCTCCATGTCCTCAAGACCCCGTTCGATAATCTCGCGTAGGCAGACATCCTTAGTGCGCCCCGTTTGCGTCGCTAGGAAATCAAGCCGTTGTTCCGCGTCAGCAGGAAATTGAATCGATATCGCCATGTTTTGGTCTCCTTCTGAAAAAGTCGATCAAAGGATCCGAGGGACTATATTGTCGCACGAAACCGATCTCCATCCGGTGACACCGTCGCCGCTGCGCGGCAAGGTCATTGAGTATCTGGATCCGACAGAGCCAGTAGCTGAAGAGGCTTGGAACCTGCTGAAGTGATTGTTCTGGATACCTATCCGTCGCCGGGCGAAAAGTACTGTAGGAAAAGAAAGGATTTCTGAGTTGGCGAAAGAAACTCTTCCGACGAAAGCACTCGGGGATCTTTCAGGAATGGCCCCGGGAAATCCTATCCACCCTATCAAATACTGCGCTCCATTCCATGCGTCTTGTCCTAGATATCTAGAGCATCTTTGCGGAAAGAGGGGATGACTATACTACCTCAGCCATTCCGAGATGAAATTGGTCCGATCGTTGTAGGTTAATTCATCTACCTCAATGGAAGATTGCTCACACATAGCTGGCAAATCTGCCTCGAATTGCCGCCACATAGCTATAATAGCCCGCCACCTGGGATAGTCCTTCTACCAGAAGCAGCATTCAACCAGTCGCGTACATGCGTTATGACTTTCTCAGGCTTGTTGCCATGGGAACGAATATCATGCCCGGCTATGTCGGATATAAAGGCTTGGTATCGGTATTGCTCGCGATCCAAAACTAGGCAGACCTTTCCTTTCTGTCGCTTATTCCCAAAGTGCTTTGCACCTAGGAATACGCCCAATTCCAAGGGCATATTGAAACGAGGGGTCTGTGTCTGGTCGTCAAGTTCTGTGCGCGATATATCGTGGACACCAAACCGGCACTCTGCAATGATTTTCTGTATTTTGTTGAAACGCACATCGCCGCTATCGTCTTCCTCTAGCGCACAACGCGGGATAAAGCCGCAGTCAAATATGGCAAATAGAAGAGCATTTCTGAGTATCAAATACTCCTTGTCAAACGGACAATTGATAAACACGTTCCCAGCATATCGTCTAGTATCCATCACGCTTATCTAGACTTGCGAGGTTCCGACCTAGTCTTCTTGACACTGTCAACCGCCTTTTTAATAGTGGATATTCTTATCGTGCCCCTTTTTGGTGCCTGCTGTACGACACGCTTTGTCTTCGTCATTTTTATCTCCTTGAACGAGTTATACCTTTAGTAAGGACAAGTCGCCGATCGTCGTCAAGCCCATACAAGGTAGTCCCACTTTGGTGGACGGACCCTAGATGCAGCCAGAAATGCCCTATCATCCCCGGACCATCCCCTCCAGTAAATTATCTCCAGTAACCAACTGTATCGCCGTCGCTAGCAAGATCCCATACACCAGCCTATTAAACCACAAATCGCTAAATCGCTGGAGCAAAAACACGCCCAACTTCACCCCGACGTACGCCAGCGGTGCCAGCAGCAACGTCGTCTTAAAGATATCGGCGTGAAAAAGCCCCAAGCCCCAGTAGGGCGGCAGTTTGAGCAAATTGAGCATGGCAAAAAAGATGACCGTAGTGCCGACAAACATGTGGCGCGGTAGCTGCTGCGGCAGCAGGTAGATGACCACCGGCGGCGCCCCGGCGTGAGCAATCGTCGAGGTAAAGCCCGAGGCCGCGCCCATCAGCACACCAGCGAGCTTCCCTGGATGCTGCTTCCGCACGGCCCCGACAATCGCCGCCCGCCCGAACTGAAAAGCGACAAACAGCAAGGCCAAGCAGCCCAATCCCACCTCTAGAACGCGCTCGTGCTGACTAAAGTACCCGAAAAAAAAAGCCCCCGCGCCGATCCCCAAGGCGGAACCGGGCAGAAGCCGTTTGACGCTCGTTTTGTCGAAGGTGCGGCGATAGTGCCGGACGGCGAATACATCGCAGGCGATCAACAGCGGCAGCAATAGGGCCGCCGCGTCCGCCACCGAAACCGTCAGTGCCAAAAGCGGGGTGGCCAAAATGCCGATCCCACCGCCAAAACCAGCCTTAGCCACCCCCATCAACAACACGGCCCCCACCGCGCAGACCCAGAACGCGGCCGGGTAGGTCGGCAGCACTACTCGCCTTCTACGTGGGTTACTTCGATATCTAGGTCTTCGCGATTGCGCACGTGATCGACTTGGCCGTCCTTGACCCACACCACGCGGTCGGAGACGCTGAGCATCTTGTGGTCGTGGGTCGCCGAAATGACGGTCACACCGGAATTCTCGTTCATCTCTTTGAGCAATTCGATGATTTCGGTGCCCGTGCGCAGGTCCAGATTCCCCGTCGGCTCGTCGGCGAGGACGACGGCTGGGTCGTTGGCCAAGGCGCGGGCGACGGCCACGCGCTGCTGCTGGCCCCCCGAAAGCTCGTTGGGCTTGTGCGAATGCCGCTCGCCAAGGCCCACCTTGCCCAAAAGCTCCATGCCCTTGTCGCGGGCCTCGTCGCTGGTCAGACCGGCGAAGACCATCGGCAAGGTGACGTTTTCGAGCGCGGTCATCACCGGGATCAAGTTAAACGACTGGAAGATATAGCCGATTTTGCGGCAGCGCAGCCAAGCCAGTTCATACGCGTCGAGCTGGGCGACATCCACCTCGTCGATGTACACCTTGCCCTCCGAGGGCTTATCGAGACCGCCGACCATATTGAAGAAGGTGCTCTTGCCCGAGCCTGAAGGCCCCATGATCGACAGGTACTCGCCAGTGTAGATCTCCATATCGACGCCGCGCAGGGCGTGAACCTCAATCTCACCCATCAAGTAAGTTTTCTTTACCTGTTGGGTCCGTACTACCGTGCGTTTTTCCGCTTCTTGTTCTTGGACAGCGACCTCGTCCGGGGCGGTTTCGGTCATTTCAGATCTCCTCTAAGGAATCAAGTGTCGGAGCGCATGGCCTCGACCGGCTCCATCTTGGCTGCGCGGTACGCCGGCAACATGGCACCGATCAGCGAAAGCAAGGTTCCCACCACCAAGGCGTAACCGGCTGATTCAGCGATGCCGCTCACTGGGAAATAGGTGAACGTGTAACCGCCGTAATCGAGCAGAGCTAACCCCAGCGTCAGCGCAAAACCAATGACGATCCCGGCCGAAGTCCCTGCCAACCCCTGAAAGGTTGATTCGAGCAGGAAGAGCTTGACGATAAAGGTGTCCAAGGCCCCGAGACACTTCATGGTGCCGATCTCGCGGAACCGCTCGGTCACCGACATCAACATGGCGTTGGCAATACCAACCACGCAGACCAACAGCGAGAGACTGATAAGCCAAGTTTGCTTGGATTGCTCTTCCTCCATGCGGGCCTTGGCCTCTGCAGAAGCGTCGCCAGCCTCGGTGACGCCGGTCTCAATGCCGTTTTTTTGCAACAGCAAGTTGATCTCGCTTTTGTCCGCGTTCCGCAGGCTGCTGATGATTTCGTTGTTGCTCCACACCGACATTAAAAAGGCTATGGCCAAAATCACGCCGCTGGTGGTGATCAGCGAGCGGCCAAAGCGAATTTTCAGGCTGCGAAAACTAATTTCTACTGCTTTACTCATCGGCAGCACGATCTCCCGACCGCCTGCCAAACGCCTTTCAGACATAGTTATTCTCCCAGCATATGCTCGCGTTCACAATACGTAAATAAAGGTAAAAGATCAACACTGCTCTACTCAACTCCCCGTCTGAATCTCCACGAGGGGCAAAGGCGCGGAGTCGTGTGCGCCGCGATCGGCAACCATCTCGGCAAAAGCGACCGGCACCATGCTAACGCGCAAATCCCGTGCCCCCCGCGACTGCACCGGCTGCTCCAAGAACGACGCCATGGCGCTCGGAGTGAACACGAGGTGCTCAATGGCAAAGTCGTCCACCAATGCCTCCAGTTCGCCAACGTGGCCGACCACTGGGCGACCAGCCAGCGGGCAGCCCCGCTGTTGGGAGCCATCGCCCACCACGCCGATCAGATCGCAGTTGACCATACTCGTGCGTTCTAACTGCTCGACGAAATGCACGGCAACCGCATCCGTTCCCACCAACAGGGTGCGCAACCGACCCTCGCGGCCGCGCTGGTACAGGAACCAACGCGCGGCCAAGCGCCAACCGGCGATTAACAGCAAGTTGCAAAACCAAGCCGCGACCACAGCTAGCCGCGAAAAATTGTACGCCTTAAAGAAGAACACCAGCATCACTATGCAGGCAAACCCCAGCGTCACCCCCACTACCGACCACGCCACCGAGTAGCGGCGGCGGTCGTACAGGCCCGACGCGTAAAACGCCAATAGCCAGACCAAGGTCG
>JAJEEZ010000352.1:0-3588 GCA_022820705.1 Candidatus Latescibacterota bacterium
GGCGTCGTTGGTGGCGCGGAAGCTGGCGTCAAAACCGGCTTGGCGCAATTGTTCGATCAGCACCGGCGTGAAGTCTTGGAAGAGGTTGGGGAAGACATCGACCACTATCTTAAGGCGCGTCCCGTCCTTGCTCCAAAACCCATCTTCGTCCTTGTGCCATCCCTTGCGCTCCATGATCTCCGCCGTGCGGGCTGGGTCGTAGGTATTTAGCTGATATTGCGCGAGAAGATCTTGGATTTGGTCGATATAGCGCATTAGTGGGGGAAATTCGGGATAGGGATAGAGCGTGAACTTGCCCGCTCCCTGCCAACCGACATCAACTACTTGGGCGCGATTGATCGCGTAGTTGATGGCCCAGCGAATCTCTGGGTCACTGAAAGGTTCTTCGAGATTGTTGAAGCCGAGGGACAGCGGCCACCAATCCAGATAGCCGTAGGGTGCTTCCCTGCCCGACCAGGTAGAGATATTGGGGTTTTGTTCGAGAACAGTCTTGATGTTGACGGGGCGCAAGTCTATGCTCGAATCGATCTCGTTGGCCAAAAGCTGTTGGGACCATTTGGCTTCATTGCCGAAGGGCAGATAGATGATGCGCTCAACCTTGGGTAGTTGCTGGAACCCCACTCCGGCCGCCCACCAGTCCGGTCGCAGATCCCAGACTCGCTGTTCGGGAGCGGTAATCGCTAGGCGATAAGGCCCGCTGACCACTGGCCAGCCCTTGGCTAGATCGAGGTTTTTGAAGGTATTGGCGTCCTGATCCTTCCAGATGTGCTCGGGGACGATGCGGACTCCATTGCCGAAACAATCGGTGAAGTACGAAAACAGAAATCTTGGATTGGATGCCCGCAGGGTGATGCGCGCTGTCAACTCGTCCACGACCACCGCCTCGGCGACCCAAGTTTCCATGTCGGTAGAAAGCAGCAGTTCCGGCGCGTTGGCTTTGAGCATGTTGATGGTGAAGACCAAGTCGCGCGCCGTCCACGGCATGCCGTCGCTCCACAGGACGCCGTCGCGGATTTTGATGGTGACTTCGGTGTAATCCTCGTTGTATTGGTGGCTCTCTGCGATCCAGGGGATGAGGTTGTTTTCTTCGCCATAGGCATTGTAGTAATAGAGCGGCTCGAAGAGGAAGTTGGATCCCGTCGAGGAGACCATGCCGGGGATATAGGGGTTGAAGGCGTCGTAGTCCAGCATCTGGGTCAACCCGAGGATCAGCGTCCGGTCGCGCGGGACTTGTTGCACACTTGGCTCTTGTTGCGCTTGGTCGTCGGCACCACCGCACGCTAAGAGCAAAGCGCAACAAAGCCATGAGCACCAAATCCGCATTTGGTTTCCGTATTGCATGTGAATTTCCTTCGACGTTTAAACGGTCTCTGCGGGTGTGGCTAAGTCGCGCAGTTTGCGTTGCCAGCCGTATTTGTCCCCGCCGGTGAGCAAGGTGGCCCGTTCTTCGGGTAAGCCGGCGACGAATTCGGGATCGGGGTCGTAGCCGTTCCACGCTTGGAACATCGTCGGAGTGTAGCCGCCGAGAATCAAGACGCGATCCCGCTGCGAGCGGATGATGCCGGAAGAGTGCATTAGCGACTCGTAGAAGAGCAGCGTCGATCCCGCCGGCGCTTCGACTTGGTGGACGAGCGCGGGGTCGGCTAGGGCCGCGTCGATGATCGCTTGGCGGTCCACTTCTTGGGGGATTTTGTGGGTTCCGGGGATGACGGTAGTGCCGCCGTCGTCGGGGCCGAGATCGGTGAGATTGGTGAGTGCCTTGAAGAAGGAGAAGTGATAGAGGCCATTGCCGGTGTGAGAATAGGCGGGGTTGATGCCTCGGTGGAAGCCATACTTTTGCTCTCCACCCGGTCGCCGGATATGGGCGTCTGACTGCTCTAGGCGGACGGTGCCGCCGACTATTTCCTCGGCCATCCCCAGAATCTTAGGATGGGTTAGGTATTCGTAGAAACACGGAGCTAGATGGGGAAGGTTGTCGATGCGGAAGAACTCTTGGGTTGAACTGGACAAATGGCAGTTTGCTCCGGGAAGTTGGCCTGTGCGCTGAAAATCGGCTTCGATTTGGTAGATGACTTCTAGGAGCGCGGCGACTTCGGCCTCGGTCAGGAGTTTTTCGAGGATGACGTAGCCGTAGATTTCGAGGTGCAGGCGTTGGGATGGAGTCAATGCGGGGAAGGGCGTGTTATCTGTGGACATGGTGGATTCCTCGTTTGGAGCGGAGCGGACGAGCCGGGAGAAAGGTAGGAAAATTTGACACAGGGGAGAACATTGCTCATTTCTTGAGAAACGGAGGGAAATAACTAATGCAATACAGCGACGAACACCACGCCCATTTTGAGGAGTACGGGTACGTGCGGCTCGGCAAGGTCCTCGACGACGCGGGCTTGGCCGAACTACAGCAGCGCATCGACGCGATCATGCTTGGCGAGATCCCCTATCCGGAGATGGAGTTTCAGCTCGACGGGGAGGACGCCGACTACGCGAAGATGCCCACCGTCTCTACCGGCCACAAGGGCACCACGCTCCAGTACCGCAAGATCATGGGCTTGGAGCAGGACCCGGTCTATCTCGCCTACATGCAGCATCCGCTCTTCCGCCAGGTCACCCGGCGCTATATCGGCGAGGACGTGTCAATTTTCCGGGCGATGTTTATGAACAAGCCGGCGGAAAAGGGCACGATACTGCCCTGGCATCAAGACGTGGGCGTGGGCTGGGGCGTGGATTACAATCCGACGACCACGGTGTGGACCGCGATCGATCCGGCGATGGTGGCAAACGGCTGTATGCAGGTGGTGCCCGGTAGCCACAAGCACGGGGTGATCACCGAAGGGCACTTTCCTTCGGCAGAACAGCTAGCCGAGTACGCGCCGCCGGGTGCGGAAATCGACCTCGAAGCCGAGGCGGGCGAGGCGATTTTGCTCAACAACCTGCTGCTGCACCGCTCGGGGATTAATCCGACGGGTCAGTCGCGCCGCGCCTTTAGCATCGCCTATATGGACGGAGCCTCGCGTTCCGTGCGCACGGGCGAAGGCTATCCGATGATTTTTTGCGCAGAGGCGCTGGTTCCGGCCTAGCCGGGCCACTGCTGTGCGGAGATGGCGTAGCGGGCGACGGCGTCCTCGTCCAATTCCACGCCCAAACCCGGGCCGGTGGGCACGATTGCGTAGCCGTCTTGGACCAGCGGCTCTTTGAGCAGGCTGTGTTCATGCACAAAGTTGCCGCAGAGGTCGGAGCCAAAGGTGCAGTTGGGCGCGGCAGCGGAGGCGTGGAGGCGGTAGGCGTCGAAAATTCCGTGATCGACATTGGAGGCTTGGCACACGGGGTTGTCCGGAGTTGCGGCGATGCGCGCCATGTCGAGAAAATCCCAATCCGAGGGCGCGACGTTGAAGGCGTCAACCGCTTCGAGATGCACCGCGTCGATGATCTGGCGGGGGTTTTGGAAGTGCGGGGCGACGAGGACGCTGGTCTCCTCCTTGAGGCGGCGATATTCGCTGAGATCGGTTTTGGGGAAGGGATCTTCGAAGACCACGTCGAGTCCGTCGAGGCGGCGGGCTAGGTCGAGGGCGTTTTTGAGGTTGTAGAAGCGCT
>JAJEEZ010000637.1:0-8620 GCA_022820705.1 Candidatus Latescibacterota bacterium
CTACGGCTCCGAGGGCGACTGGGTGCCGTTCACCGAAGAGCACACGGGCGACGCCGAGGACGGCTACGACTCCGTGGAATGGCTGGCGGCACAGCCCTGGTGCGACGGCAACGTCGGCACCCTCGGAGCCTCGTACAACGCCTGGATGCAGTGGCAGCTAGCTAAGCTGCGCCCTCCGCACTTGGTCGCCATGTGCGCGTACACCATCCCACTGGAATTGACCGAAGTCGATTGGCCGGGCGGCTTCCGTCCGGGGCGACGCATCAAGTGGTGGCTCACCTCCATGGCACCGGATCTGCGCCGTCGCCACGGACTCCCGCCGCCGCACACGCCAGAGCAAGCGCGGCAGGAGTGGGACAAGATCGCCGGCGAGGGCCACTGGATCGGCTACCTGCCGTGGCTCGACTTCACCCGCCACCTGCCGCCGGGACTAGCGGAGTACGCCAAAGACTGGCTCGAACACCCGAACCGGCGGGCCTGGAAGTTCGATGAGGTACACAAAGAAGTAGCCGTACCAAACCTCGACTTCAGCGGCTGGTACGACCACTGCAACGGCTCAATGCAGCACCTACAGCTCATGCAGCGCCACGGTCGCACCGAGCGGGCGCGGTCGCAGACGAAGCTCATCGCCGGTCCGTGGAATCACCCGAGCCTCGGCAGCCGCATAGTAGCCGGGTTCGACTTCGGGCCACAAGCCGGTCTCGACCTGCCGGACCTAATCATCCGCTGGTTCGATCACTGGCTCAAGGGGATTGATAACGGCGTCAACCGCGAGCCAGCCGTGCGCTACTTTGTGATGGCAGGACGGCAGGGTCGATGGCGCTCGGCTGACACTTGGCCGCCAACGGACGCGACGCCCTGTGAGTACCTATTGAGCAGCGACGGCGACGCCAAGTTCGGCGGTTCCGGCCAACTGTCGATCAACGGCGGGCACACCAACGCCGAGGCCGACCACTTCGACTACGATCCCCACAATCCCGTGCCAACGCTGTGGACGCGGGAGTGGTTCACAGGACCGGCAGACCGCCACCGACTAGAAGGACGCGATGACATCCTCTGCTATCGCTCGGAGCCGCTATCTGACGCTGTGGAGATCGCCGGTTATCCAGAAGTCGTGCTCTTCGTCAGCTCATCGGCACCGGACACGGACTTCTTCGCGCGACTGGTAGATGAGCACCCACCCGGCGGCCCAGCGCCGGAGATGTGCTACGGCATGGTGCGCGCCCGCCACCGCAATTCCCTCGACATCGAAGAGCTGCTAACGCCCGGAGACGTAGTGGAACTCCGCATCCGCATGGGGCCGACGGCCTGCCGCTTTGAGCCGGGCCACCGCATCCGCCTAGAAATCACGTCGAGCGACTTCCCCAACCACGACCGCAATCACAACACGGGTAAAAACGACTTGGCTGACACCGAGCTAGTCGTGGCGACTAACGCCGTGCATCACTCAGCATCCCATCCTTCACGGCTCGTACTGCCCGTGTCCGAAGGATAATCTTCAAGAAGCCTGCAACCGCCGCACCCGCGCCGGGGTGTGGTCCTGGGAGATCTCCGAGGAGAGAATACCCAACGAGCGGTCCGCTAGCGGCAAGTCCACGCGGGCAAAACCGTCGCGGTGCGATTGGCGCAGGGCAATGGCCACTTCGAGGGCGGCCCGGCCATCGTCGCCCGAGCAGCGCGGATCCGATCCCGTCTCAATAGCCTGAATCAGATCCTCTACAATAGTCAAACCCATGCCCTGGATGTGCGTCGGATAGGGAAAGGGCACGTACGCGGGCACGCCGCGTCCCCGGTTGCCACCCGGAGCCGTGCGGATGTACTCCATTTGCGTGCAATTGGCTATGGATCGGATGCGGCCCTCAGTCCCAATGACGTCGATTTCCCAAGCCGCAACCCCAGTAGGAGTGGCGCGGATAAAGGCGCGTACGCCATTGTCAAAGACGAGGTAGCCGTTGCCCTGCGGGTCGGTCTCGCCCTCGGCTGCGGCGTCCGATTCCATTTCACCAAAAACCCACTCGACCTGCCCCCCAGCCATGTAGCGCACAACGTCGATGAGGTGGCTGCCATTGTGCGACAACCCGCACTGGGCATAGCCGGTCACTTGGAGAATTTGCCCTAGATCGCCTTTGTCAATCAGGGCGCGGGCCTGACTAAAGAACGGGTTCCAGCGGCGGGCGCAATTGATGGCCAAGGCCGTGCCGTGTTGGCGGCAGGCTTCGACCATGGTATCGGCTTCGGCCAAAGTCAGGGCAATCGGCTTTTCCGCCCATACGGCCTTGACGCCAGCGCGGGCGCAGTCCTCGACGATCTGCGAGCGAATGCGGGCCGTGGTGCAGACGCTGACCAAGTCGAGGTTTTCTCGCTCCAACATTTGGCGATAGTCGCTGTACAGATGGTCTTGCTCCAAGCCCCAGCGGTCGCCGAAAATGGTGCGTTGTTCGTCGTGCAGATCGGCACCAGCCACCAATTCCGTATGAGGCGAAGCGCAGTACGAGGGAGCGTGGCAATAGGGCAGGAAAATGGAACCGCCTTCGCTCATTTCATCGTCGAACGTGCTACCCATGCGGCCCAAGCCGATAACCGCAGCGCGATACGTAGTCATGGTCTCCTCCGGCGTTTTGATAAGGGGTGGGATTTTACTGTCGGGTACTTAGGTCGCTTACTTAGCTCATAGATAGGAATACGTCGCCTCTGGGTCGTAGTCCGGCAGCAGCGCATCATGGGGTTGGCCGGGGATCAAGCGCGTGCCATCCACAAAACCTTCCGGTCGATCTTTGAGGACTTCGCTGAGGCGATCTCGCCAAGGTTGCATTCTAGTCTCAGCGTCGGAATCGCGAGACAAGTCGCGCATTTCCTGGGGATCTTCGTCCAAGTCGAAAAGATGTTCTTGGCCTGTCTGCGAATACCAGATGTACTTGCAGTGCCCATCGGTGAGAAAGTGGTTGCCGTGGTCGCGGGCGTAACAGCCAGCGTGCTCTCCGTGCAAAAATTCCCGGACGCCGACGGCGTCACCCTGCATGACGGGCAGGAGGCTTTTACCCGTGCAGGTAGCGGGAATATCGATGCCGGCCGCATTGAGGATGGTCGGCATGATGTCTTGGATGCCGACGGGACTGTTGCTGATGACTTCTTCGGGATAGTCCCAATTTTTTGGCGCGCGCATGAAAAACGGAACTCGCGCCGACGCCTCGTAGGGCCAGGTTTTGCGAAAGAGGTTGTGGTCGCCCAGCATTTCGCCGTGGTCGGAGGTGAAGATGACTAAGCAGTTGTCGAGACCACCGGTAAACTGGATGAGGCGGCCGATCTGGTCGTCTATGAAGTTGATCATGCCGTAATAAGCGGCGCGACTACAGCGCATGTCGTGTTCGCTGAGACGAATTTCCCACCCATTGGGATTGAGACCTTTTTCAGGGCCATCAAATGCGGGTGCCCAATCGCCGACGAAGGGATCGGGCAGGTTGCGGTTAATGTAGCGATCGTAATACGGGGCTGGGGGCGTGAGCGGAGGATGGGGATCGATAAAGGAAACATTGAGAAAAAACGGAGCCGAAGGATCGCGTTTGCGCAAAAAGTCCATCGCCCGATCAACGCACCAAAAAGTATGCATCTGTTCTTCGGGCAAATGGTGCGGGCGGCCAACCCAGCCGTTGGCGGAAATGCCGTGGGCCATGCCAGGATCGACTTCATTGCGGCCGTGATATTGCCGCAGCCATTCGACATAGTCGTTGTCCGCACCCCGGGTCGCATCGGCTAGTTGCATGTGGTCAAAGCCGTAGCGCTTGCGATGGGGGGTTAAGTGGAGTTTGCCGATCATCTCCGTCTGATAACCTGCTTTGGACAGCTCGCCGGCTAAGGTGTGCGGCGGGTCCCACGGAGCGCTCTTGAAACCAACAGCCCCATTGGCCGCAGGTGCCGTACCAGTCATCAAGCTGCGGCGCGCGGGAATGCAACTGGGGCATTCGGAGTAGCCGTGGTGAAAATGCGTGCCCGTGCGCGCCAGCCAGTCCAAGTTGGGCGTTTGCAGACACGAGGGACTGTGGGGATCGAGCCTCATGCAGTCGCCGCGCTGCTGGTCGGTCATTATGAGCAGGATATTGGGACGAGTGTCTGGCATATAGCAATCCTGAATGATTGAACGATTCGCGCTGCGGATCGTCTCGTTTCTACTATTCTGCGTCTATCTGCGTCTATCTGCGGATTATCTAAGGCAAATGCAGCGTCACCGACTGAACGTGGTCGTATCCCCCCGGTGCGCGGATCGGCTGCCGCTGGCCTTCGACATCCACACTTGCACCCTGACAAGTAAAGCGATACGCACCCGCTTCGGGCAACACAAACCACGCCGTACCCGCCAGATCGGCCCGCACGGCATAGGGCAGAACCGCTTGCCCAGCCAGCGGAGTCACCAAAACGCCGGCTCGGGCGACCGGTTGCCCGTCGCGCATCACCCGCACCAGCACCTCCGGCAATCGCTCGTGCGCCAGCGGCCCCACATCCCGCCCGGCGAGCCGGCGGAACAACTCCTGCGACCAAGCCGTCGTCGCCGTCGGACGCGAGACCGGTTGCTGCGGATCGCACCAGTTGAGACACAGCCGGTGCTTGCCCCACGCCGCTGGCGTCCCCGCGCCGAAAGGATCAATGCGAGCGTCCGCTCCCGACTGCGACGGCCACGTGACCTTCACGTCGAGCGGTCCAGCCAACATCCCCGGCACGTGGTCGGTGAAGCCTCGATAGTCCATGTCGGCGAGGAAAAACGTCTGTAACCCGTGGACGTTGCGCTCCGGCATTGAGGTCAAGAATTCCCACCAACCTTCCCCCAGCGGCGGCTCCTCCTGTTCTCCCCAAGAGCCACCGTCGAAGATGCCCGCCTCACCGACTCGGATCGGTTTCACTGGGAGGCCGCTACGGATCTCGTCAATGCTCGCCTCAATGTTTTCTAGCCCACTGAACAGCCGGTAGCAATCAATCAACTCAATCAACTCGTCCGTAGCCACAGACGGGTCAAAGGTGACTTCGGCAATGCGGCTGTCGTCGAGTTCCTTCACCTTGCGCAGCAGGGGCACGCAGTACTCGGGCTCTCTCGCGTCCGTAATGTCCCAGAACAGGATCGACGGGTGGTTGCGGACCGAGCGGATCCAGTAGTCGGCCACCGCTAGCTGGTAATCCCTTACCAGCGCCTTCTCCCGCACGTCCATCTCCGGCGTGTACACCTGTCCCGTGCCGACGCAGAAGTTGGCCCCCACCACGAACACGCCAAGCTCATCAGCCACGTCGTAAAACACCGGCGGCGGGTCGTAGCGGTGATGCTCGACAATGCTGACATTGGCGTCGGCCAGATCGACGAACTTCCGCGTCAGCCACTGGCGCTCGTACACGTACGGCACCGTGTGGTCGCCCCAAGGCATTAGCTGAATGCCGTTGAGCAGCAGCCGATCCCCCTCGGCCCAGATCTCGCGGAAACCAAAGCGAGTCACAGTAGTATGCACGGCGCGACCTGCCGATTGCAGCGAACTTTCGAGGAAGTACAGAACCGGCTCGCCGTACGGCGGACGACCCCAAAGCACGGCATCGCGCCAAGGCGCTGCGATCTCCAAGCGACGGCTCTCCCCCGGTGCCAGATCGAGATCGCAGCCTACAAGTTCCAGTTCCGTCTCACCCGCGCGGCGCACCCGCAGGCGAACGTCGCCGTGAAACGCTTCCTCGGCGGCGTTGCAGACCGTCAACCCAACGCGGATTTCGCCCTCCCGTACCGACGTGACGATCTGCACATCTTCGACCCGGACCCGCGACTCCCAACTCAGCCACACATCTGACTCCATGCCAACGGTGGCGGCGCTCGTGTACCAGAAGCGAGTATCGAGGGCTTTTTCCGCCTCTTCGCTCAACTGTGATGCGTCGGGATGCGCATAGCGGCCGCTACAGTTGTGAGTAAACACATCGAGCCGGTGGTCACGTCCCGAACGGATGCTAGCAGTCAAGTCAATGCGCCAAGGCAATCGCATCCCGTAGTGTTCACCAATCACTTCACCGTCGAGATAAGCGCGCCCAAAGTGGCGGACCCTCCCCAGATCAAGCACGACGCGCCCGTCTGCATCCCAGCCTTCCGGCAGGCGCAGTTCTGTGCGGTACCAACCGGATTCGGGCGGATCGTCTTCAAACTCGCGCGAGCGATGCGGCACGCGCACGCGCTCCCAACCGTCGGTCGGCAGGTCGCCGTCGGGACCCTCGGCAAACTCCCACTCGCCGTTCAGCAGCAGGCGGACATCGCCAGCCATCGCCAGCGGCTCGATCTCGTTCCGATGCGGCTTGATATCAGTGTCCGCAGTGTCCATAGCTTACCCCTCTCCCCGAGCCATTGCCCCATTATCCACAGGCTCCAACCGGATAAAAGTCTTCAACAATTCCCACTGCCAAGAGTGTGGAAAGCCGTAGGGGTCTTGCTGACTCGGCCAGCCGGTCCAACGGGTAGTGTTGCAAGGATAGCGGATAATGAGCTGCGCTATGAAGATGTCGGGCAACTCTTCCACCCAGATCTCCATCGCCTCGCTGAACAACTCCAACAGTTCCTCGTCGCCGACCTGTAGAGGCGCGATGCGCTCGACAATGCGGTCGAACTCCTCGTTGCGCCAGCGCGAGATAGTTGACCACAGCGGCGCTGGCTGCCCGGTGGGCCGGAAGTACTGCGAGGTGTAGTAAGACAACATCAGATAGGGGTCCATGCCGCGCACGCCACTCGGCCCCTTGCAGCCGAGAGACGCCTTCTGCTCCCCCGTCTGCACGAGCGAAGTCAAGCCGGGCGAGGTGTCAAAGTTCGCATCAAAACCAGCGTCGCGTAGCTGCTGAGTCAGCGGCGGACCATAGGCCCGCAACCACTGCGGCACGTACATGGCAATCTCGACGCGCTCGCCCTCTGGGCTAACCCACAAGCCCTCGTCGTCCTTGCCATAGCCTTTCCCCTCCATGATCCGATCCACCTCTTCCAAGTGCGGCTTGGAATCGTACCCGTGCCGCGCGAGAATCTCCTGCAGGGCCTCGTCAAAAGGCGCGAACCATTCGTAGGGCGTGAAGGGATGCAGCGCGACCACGCCCGCCCCCGACTCAGCTAACTGGACGAGCTTCTCCCGGTCGATAGCCATGCTGATCGCCCGGCGAATCTGCGGATCGTCAAACGGCGGCTCCGAGCAATTCATGTTGAGGTCGATGGGACACCAGTCCAAGTAGCCATAGGGCGGCTGCCGATCGGCAAAGGTCACGACCCGCGCATTGCGCTCTAACACGCTTTCGAGGGTGAGCACCTGCATGATGGGTGCCATGTCGAGCTGATCGGTCAGCAGCAGTTGCGCGGCCTGGCTCTCCTCTTGCTGCGGCACGTAGATAATTCGCTGGATTCTCGGCAGCCGCTTAAACCCCTTCTTAGCCCCCCACCAGTCCTCGCGCAAATCGTAGATTTTCTGGTATGGAGAAGCGTACACGAGGCGATAGGGACCAGTGCCCAAAGGCAAGCCGCCGTCAATGTCGTGGAAGGTAAACTCTAGTGGGTCTTGATCTTTCCAGACATGCTCGGGCAAGACGAAGATGCCGTGGTTGCTGCTCAGCGTAGTCGCCCAAAACGCTGGCCCCGCCTTTTTGAGCAATAGCCGCACGGTGTGGTCGTCAACAACCTCAATGGAGTCGAAAAACTCGGGTAGATCGGCCAGATGCACCATGGCCTCGGCGTGATCGCGCAGCATGTCGAAGGTGAAGGCCACGTCGCGCGCCGTGAAGGGAACGCCGTCCGCCCATTCGATGCCCTCGCGAATCTTCACAGTGAGCACGGTAAAGCTGTCGTTGTACGCCCAACTCTCAGCCAGCCAGTTCTCGTATTCCCCAGTGAGCACATTGTACATAATCAGCGGCTCAAACACCGCTGGCAGCGTGCCCATGTGGAAGCCCTGATCGGAGCCGGGGATATAGGGATTCTGATTGTCGAACAGGGAATACTGGTTCGGACCGCCATTCATCAAGATCATGGTGCGGTCCCGAAGGACGTCGTCCAGCACCACAGCCGGCCCGCAGCCAGCTAAGATTGCACACGCCGCGAGTAGGAGTAGAGACACCCTTTGTATGTTGAAGATATTGTCTTTCAAAGGAGTAGGATTGGGGACGGCAAGGCTATCGGAGCTTTTCGACTTAGACGAAACGATCCTTGCCGATGGCCGCGCACTCAGGCCACCCAGACGGTCAACGCGAGGGTTGCGACTCTCTACCAGAGGAATCGCCCTCGCGGGACCGCTGTATCTGATTTGCGAGCGTCTCAACATCTGGCACAGTAAGCCATTGCTGCCGATCAATCGAGTAATTGCCCTTGCCCGTTTCGTACTGATGGAGAAAACGAATCGTTCCAACCGGACCGAGTTTCTGCAAAAGTGCCTCAATACCGAGTTCATGGATCTGATTGGCTGTCATCTTTAAGGCGTTCATTTTCAGTTATCTCCTGTAACCATGTAAGCGGGTTTTCGACGCGGATGCCAAGTTGCGAACTGAGGCTTTTTGCCTTGTTAAGCATCCGGTCATCCGTTGTTAGCAGGCAATCCGCACGGCCACTTTCGGCGCAGGCAAGATGCAAAGCATCGAACGGCTT
>JAJEEZ010000566.1:0-9474 GCA_022820705.1 Candidatus Latescibacterota bacterium
TGGTAGGGGAACATGTCGTAGGCCATGTTCCAATAGGGCCGCAGGTGGGAGCGCGTGGGGATTAGCTCTCCGGGATAGATTAGGGTGTGGCCGCCAGCTTCGAGGCGAAACCCCTGATGGGCGCGGGTGTGGCCGCCGGTGACAAAGGCCGTCAGTCCAGGTGCCAATTCGCCGTCGCCGTCGAGGAAGCGCAGCTCGACTTGACGGGAGAGGGCATGGAGCTCTTCGGGCCGGTAGCTGCTCCGCATGGTGCTGCGGCCGGCTAAGGCGTCGTCCCACTCGCCGCGCTGTACCGCGTGGATGGCGTTGGGAAAGAGCGGGATCAGGCCCGCAGGCTCTTCGACGAGACAGCCGCTGAAGTGGTCGAAGTGCAGGTGGGTGAGCGCGACCATGGTGATCGCCTCCGGGGCTACACCTGCGGCCGCGAGCGAGCCGCGCAGCGTCTGCTCGCCGTCCATGCCGTACATGGTGCGCTCGCGCGGGGAGAAGCGCTCGCCAAATCCCGTGTCGAGCAGCACGAGCTCGCGGCCCGTTTTCAGGAGCAGGCAGTTGCACGACAGGCGGATGCGGTTGTGCTCATCGGCAGTGGCAGTGCGCTGCCACAGGGCCTTGGGCACCAAGCCGAACATGGTCCCTCCGTCGAGACGAAAGTCGCCGCCGGGCAGGTGTACGGCCTCTGCGTCGCCTAGGTCGAGGGTGTGCATCAGATGTGGATGAGGATCTGGACGCCCTTGGTGGCAAATTGGCAGCGCATCTCGCGCAGGCCCTCTTGGGCCATGGTTGTGCGCAGTTTGGCGTGGTGTTCCGCCGGGCAATAGAACATGAGGAAACCACCGCCACCGGCACCTAGCAGCTTGCCGCCGAGGGCACCGGCGGCGCGGCCGGCCGCGTACCAGTGGTCGATATCCGCATTGGATATCTGCTGCTTCCGCTGCTCTTTGGCCAGCCAGTGTTCGTGGAGCAATTAGCCGAAGCGGTCGATGTCGTCTCGTTCGAGCGCCTCCTTGATCTGGTAGCCGATCTGCTTGGTCTGATGCAGGCTGTCTAAGACTCGGTCGTCGCCTTGTTGGGTGTCTTGGTTTTGCTGGGCGAGGATGTCCGAACTCTCGCGCCGGATGCCGGTAAAAAAGACCAGCATGTTAGCCGCTAGGGTCTCGGCAGTGGGCGCGGAAATCGCGAGGGGTGCGACGGCGACGCGCCCGCTGGTGTCGATGTCGAGGCAAGTCAGGCCGCCGAAGGTGCCCAAGTAGTGGTCGTGTTTGCCCGCTGGCTGGGCGGCCCGCACCGTTTCGATATAGTGGGCTTCCTCGGCTAGCGCTTGGGGGGAGGGCTGTTCGCGCTTATAGGCGTGGAGTGCGGCTAGCAATGCTACGGTGAACGCGCCTGACGACCCCAAACCCGTGCGTCCAGGTACGTCGGACATCGCGCTTATTTCGATCCCGCCCTCTATCCCGGCGTAGATCAGGGATTCGCGCAGCAGGGGGTGTTGGATATGGACGGGTGCATCGACCTTTTCGGTCTGAGAGTACTTGACGCGAATGAAGTCTTCCACCTTGAGGTCGTTGAGTTGGATATAGACGTATTTGTCGATGCCAGCACTGAGTACAAAACCCCCATGATGGGTGTAATAGGAGGCTAGGTCGGTACCGCCGCCGCCGAGCGGAATGCGCAGGGGCGCTCTGGTGATGATCAAACTATCCTCGTTTCAGGGAAGGGCAAAGGTTCCCGAGTCCACGCACTGGCTGGCGTGGCGGTAGCGCTCCGGCGTATCGGTCGAGAGGAGCTGACCGCGCAGGGGATGCCCGAGCAGGGGGCGGCCTACGGCGAGTAAGTCGGTGAAGACTTCGCTGAAGTCGCAAGGGGTGTCCGGCGGGATGCGGTCGAGGATTTCGGGTTGTAGGACGTAGATTCCGGCGTTGACCCAATAGTTGGTGAATACTTGGTCGGGCCGCGGTTTTTCGACGAAGCGGGTGATGCGGTGGTGCGCGTCGAGGCCGATGATGCCCCGCGTGGTCGGGTCGTCCATCCACAAGAGTCCGATACTGGCGATTTCGCCCTCGCGCTGGTGGGTTTGCCACAAGTCGCCTAAGTCGAAGTTGGTCAGGTTGTCTCCGTAGTACAGTAAAAAAGGGCCGTCGAAGAAGTCGGCAACTTGCCGCACAGCACCGGCGGTGCCGAGTAGGTCGTCCTCCAGCGAATAGGTAATCGACACGTTCCAGGCCCGACCATCGCCAAAATAGTCGGTGATGACTTGGGGCAAGTGGTGGAGGTTGATGACGAGGTCGTCGAATCCGTGCTGTGCCAACAGACGCACGACGTATTCGAGCAGGGGTTTGTCGGCAAAGGGGACCATCGCCTTGGGAAGCTCGTCGGTGAGCGGGCGCAGGCGCGTGCCGCGGCCGGCGGCTAGGATCATCGCCTTCACGCGCTAGCCCTGCGCAGGACGTTGGCGGCGCGCATATTCGCTTGGGCCGCGGCGTAGAAGTCCGCGAGGTTGGGTTGCTCTTTGACCCACTCGATGTATTCGCCAATGGTTTGTTCGAGCGAGATCTCGGGCTGCCAGCCAAGGGCTTGCAGGGCCGCGCCGGAGGAGACGGTGTGGCGGGTGTCGCCAAAGCGGTATTCGCCGCTTACGAGCGGTTCGATGGCCCGCCCGGCGATGCGCGTTACTAGCTGGGCGTATTCGAGGACGGTGGTGCCGCACTGCCCGGCGACATTGAAGGAGCGAAAATTGGCACGCTCGTCTTCGAGACAGAGGACATTGGCGCGGGCCACATCGCCGACATAGACGTAGTCGCGCAGCGATTGGCCGTCCTCGTAGCAGACGGGGGGCTGGCCGTGCAGGACGCGGAGGGCAAAAATGCGGCCGATGCCCGAGTAGGCATTGAAAAAGGAGTTGCGCGGCCCTTGGACGATGGAGTAGCGCATGTTGACCGTGGGAATGTCGTATTTGCGGCCGAGGCTGAAGGAGGTCAGTTCGGCTGCGTATTTGGAAATGCCATAGGGAGTGTGGGGGTTGACGGTGTCTTCGGTGATCGGCTGGTGTTCAAGTTCAGCAGCGCAGTGGGGGCAGCGGACCTCCCACTCGGCTCTGGCTAGCTGCGCGTCGGGACGGGCGTCGGGATAGACGACGCCGTGCTCGGCACAGCGGTACTTGCCCTCTCCATAGACAGCTTGAGACGAGGCTAGGACGACTTTCCGCACAGGTAGCTTCTCGGCGACGATCAGTTCGTAGAGCAGGGTGGCACCGACGGTGTTGACGTGGTGGAAGGTGGAGAAGTCGGGCATGTAGTCTTGGTAGGCCGCTAGATGAATGACGCCGTCGATGCCGTCGAGCGCGGCTAGCCAGTCGGCGCGTTGACGCACGTCGCCGCGCATCTTTTCTACGCCTGCGGGCAAATAGGTGGGCCAGCCTTCGGGGTGGACTCGCTCCTGTAGGGAGTCGAGGATGCGGACGCGATAGCCCGCGGCGACGAGGCGATCTACGGTGTGCGAGCCGATAAAGCCGGCGCCGCCTGTGACTAGAATGTGGCGCATGGGTTAGGGCAGGGGTACTTCGCTACACAGTACGGCATTTTTCATCAACCGATGGAAACAACAAGGTTCAAATTTTCCTTTCGCAGCATATCTTGTAATGCAAGCTGAACCCAAAAACTTTCTGGTTCGCCAAGTTTCCCGGCAATTTTAGCTGCCCTACTGGGACTTGGAATTCTTCTTTCTTTTTCAATATCACAAAGGCTTTGAGGTGAAATACCCAAAAAAATAGCAAACTCTCTCTGGCTTTTTTCTTCTCCTATTCGATAGCTTGACAGAGCATTTCCAAATGTCAGACATCCAAAATCTCTCTCCAAATTAGAAATCCCATATTGTCCTTTAGTAATCATGTTTATTGATCGGGGCAAGATAGTTCGGTGGCTAAAACGGCGGCGCAAACCCGTCCTTTCCTTCACCTAAAGGCGGCAAACCGCGATGGCGCAGTTTGTTGTCGAGCACTCCGAAGAACTGCCGATAGCGTTCCAGATACTCAGATTCAAAATCACTGCGCCCGCAGCCCAGCTTCTGCGCCATTAGGTCATACGCCCCGTCCCGCGTACCGGCCAGAAACTTCCCTTGCCGGAAGTGAAAAGGCTGGGCGATGAATTTCTTGACGCCAGTATCAATCAAGGCATCGGCAAAGTCGCGATTGCTATTGACCAGCAGCAGGGGTGTCATTGTGATGCAGGTATCAAGGCTGGCTGCCTGTACTTCCTTGATGGCCTCCAGTCTCCGGTGATTAGCCGGGCAGAACGGCTCAAAAGTCCGCCGGATGTCCTCATCGTCGGTGGTGACCGTCATATTGACCTGTACCCGTCCTCCGTTATTCTCAATGCGCTGGAACAGATCACAGTCCCGCACCACCAGCGGGCTGCGGGTTTGGACGACCAACTTGGGCTTGTGCCGCTCGGCCATAATTTCCAGCAGGCGGCGAGTGAGTTCCAACTCTCGCTCGATGGGCTGATAAGGATCGGTGACGCTACTCATATAAATGAGCTTGTCGTCCAGCGACTTCCGACGCTTATCCAGCAGCTCGATTGCGTTTTCTTTTACATCGACCCAATAACCCCACGTATCGCGCTTTTCGGTATCCCGACTGAAAAACGCCGCGTAGCAGTAGGTACAGCCAAACGAGCAGCCGCTATACGGGTTGAGCGTAAAATCGTACGCATTCATAAATCCGGTCGGCTTCGTCAGCAACTGTCCCGTCTGGACATACGTTACGTCAGCCTTACCGGATTTATCGGGGCCAGAAACGTCCTGCGACACACCAGGATCAAAGGAATTAAACAGGTCTTGCTGTATAGAGTCTGTCATTGCAAAACTTCCTTTAGGAAGGCGGCGGTAATAGGCGAAAGGCGATGCGCTTACGTTTCGGACTGATGGAGCTAACTCGAACCCGGACTTCATCTCCTACTCGCACCAGGTGGACGCGGTTATGAGAGAGGAACAAAACCGGCTAGCCCTTCTTCACGCCGCTCTCGCTCTCGTTTTTCTTGCTCGTCGGCCTTGTGCGTGGCTTCCCTCAACAACAAGATGCTATCTTTCGGCAAAAAGGGTTTGTCGGGAATACACGGTTTGGACTCCTTTTCTTTATTCCAAACGCAAGAATTATCAACAGCGTAACACAGAGAATCCTCCTTCTCTTTATGGCATGTAAAAAGACCGTATTCGGGAGATACCAGACGAAATGCATCCTCCAAGCTATTCCGGGCCCACTCTCCAATATCGTTCTCGTACCACCTATTATTGTACGGCAGGCTCAGGTGGAACGCCGTGACAACACGCATCGCATTGGCAGGAAGGTTGTCTGGCCACCTGTGCGGTAAAGTGCTCCATGGGTGGGGATCAAAATTAGCATTCACAGAATCGCGAAATGCCGACCAGAAACAATATCCTGCTTTCCACATCTCATCGCTCGGTTCGTAAGCGTCAAGATAGACGGCAGGTTTTTCTTTGTATCTGGACAGGGTAAGAGCTAAACCTATACAGCCAGCCTGAGTACCTGCTCCCACATCACAAACATATAACGCGTTTGGAACGCCAAATTGGTCAAAGAGATACTTGAACGCCCAGCACGCTAGCCAACAGTGCGGCAGGTGATAAGAGGACAGGTACGCATCAACTATGAAAGGGTCATCGTAGTTAGGCGCACCATTAGTCTTAGTTAAGGTGCCCCGTAGTTCCTTCTCCGCATTGTCCAGGCGTTCCCTATGTTTGCTGCAGTTTTCGTCATACCCGTGATCACTTCGGAAATCGCTGAGTCCCTTTTCGAGGGCTTTATTCAACAACTGAAATAAACTCATGGCTTAGGTTATTCCATAGTTGGGCTTTTTGTACAGCATCGTCATGTCCCGGTGCAATATAGATAAGGCGCGGTATCCCGGCCAAGGGCGTCGCGGTTGACAGCAAATCGCTGTTGTGTGGATTTTCAGAGGTCGCAGTGGAATCGAATGGACGAAACAGAGAATGCGCTATGCGCCTAAAATAGCCCTTGCACTGGCCAGTTTAGTCATCGGGGTCGCGCTGTGCGAGTTGGTGTTGAGCTTTTTGCACCCGCAGCTCTTCCGCCGGCCCCCCGTCTGGCGCTATGATCCCGAACTGGGTTGGAGCCACATCCCGGACCGCGTCGGCCGCTTGGTCACTCCAGAATTCGACGTGGAAATGCGGATCAATAGCATTGGGTTGCGCGATCGCGAGTTCGCGGATGCAAAGGCCGCAGGCGTTCGTCGCGTGGCCCTGTTCGGCGACTCATTTGTCGAGGGATGGGGCGTTCCCATAGAAGCCGCTGTCAGCCGTCAGCTCGAAGCCTGTCTCCGGCAGGAAGGGGCCACGGTGGAGGTGGCTAACTTCGGGGTGGCTGGCTACGGCACCGACCAAGCCTTGTTGTTTTTCGAGCAACAGGGGCCGCGCTTTGGGGCCGATGAGGTGGTGCTCTTTTTTTATGGCAACGACCTGTGGAACAATGCTTCGCGCCGGGGCATTGGTGCCGAGCGGGGCTTCAAACCCTACTTCCGGGTGCGGGGAAACGGGCAACTCGCGCTCGCGGGCGTCCCGGTGAAGGAGTCGAGTTTTTGGCGACAGCCCTCGGATTCTTTGCCCCTTACGGTGCGATTGGAACGCTACTTTTCGCAGCACTGGCACTTGTACCGGCTGGTGCAAAAGGCGTGGCAGCCGGAGGTGCCGCGCGGGCAGCAGCAGGATTTTTACGCGGGTCTGTACGGCGCGGATGCGCGCTTTGCCCCGGCTTGGGAGCTGACGGGCCGCATCCTCGCGGCCTTTAAGCACAGTGTCGAGCAACACGGCGCGCGCCTGACCGTCGTGTACGTGCCGTCAATCGTCCAGGTAGAAGAGGACAACTGGCGCGCCAAGCGCGAGCTATACGGTCTGATCGGTGAGTTTGACCTGAGCAAGCCCAATACCAAGTTAGCCGGTTTTGCCGAGGAGTACGAATTCGCGCTGATCGACTTGCTCGACGAGTTCAGGGAAAAGGCCCAAACCCAAACCCTGTATTGGCGCGATAGCCACTGGAACGAGGCCGGCCACGCCTTGGCGGCCGAGCGGCTCTGCGCACATCTACGGAGGCCCTAGCCCGTGGATTGGCGCAAGGACCTAGGTGCGGTGGGGCTGCTTGGGGCGGCGGTGGCCATTTTCTTTTGGCCGGTCACTGTGCTAGAGGGGGCGTTTTTTGTGCAGGACGTGATGGTGCAAAACCACCCGTTCCGCGACTTTTTCGCCCGCGCCCTCCGCGAGGGGCAATTGCCGCTGTGGAATGCGTCCATCAACTGCGGCTTCCCTCTGTTCGCCGAAGGTCAAGCTGGGCCGCTGTATCCGCCCAATGTGATTTTGGCGTTGCTGTTGCCCACTTGGGCCGCTATCAACTGGAACGTTGTCTTGCATCTGTGGTTGGCAGGCGCGGGTATGTACGCGCTGGTGCGCGCTTTTGGGGCGGTGCGGCCGGCTGCGCTGTGCGCGGGGCTTTGCTACGCCCTGAGTGGATACATGGTCGTGCGGGCCATGTCGCCCAACTTCATCGACGTATGTGCTTGGTTGCCGCTGCTGTTTTGGCTCGTCGATCGCATCCTGAAGCGGGGGCACTTTTTTTACGTGCTGCTCTTCGCGTTGGTGATTGGCTTGCAACTGCTGACCGGGCATCCTCAAGCTGCCCTGTACGGGGCCGTTGCAGTCGCTGGCTATTGGCTCTATCGGAGTTGGGTGCAGGGCGCGGGATGGGTCGCTTGGCTGATGCTGGTCGGCGCATTCGTACTGGGGGCAGGATTAGCCGCAGTCCAGCTAGTGCCTACCGCCGAATTAGTGCAGCTATCCAATCGCGGGGCTGGCTTGTCGTGGGCCAGCTTTGTGGCGATGTCGCTGCCGCCCGAGCGGCTGGCTACCTTGTTGTGGCCCAACTTGTTCGGCAATTCGGCGCACGGCACGTACGGGAGCCGAGAGATAGGGTTCTTCATCCAACTCTGCGCGTACGTCGGGGTGGTGCCTCTGTTGTTGGCTTGGGCGGCCCTGCGCGAGCGGCGGGACGGCCAGGTCGGTTTTTTTGCCGTGCTTGCTCTTGTCGGTTTGGTGCTCGCGCTGGGCAAATACACGACCATCTTCTCTTTCTTCTATCAGATTCCGGGTTTTAGCCTGTTCCGCATCCCAACGCGCTTTTTGTTGTGGTTTGCTTTGGGGGCCTCCGTACTCTGCGGCCTCGGCCTCGACCAAGTGTTGCGCCGCGAGCGTCCGCGGCCCGCGAATGGTTGGCTGTTGGCCGCGGTCCTCGGCGCAGCTAGTGCGGGACTGCTGTGGGCCAGCGGGATCGCGCTCTTTGGCGACGGTTCAGAACCAACGCGTTACATCCACCATTTGCGCGGCGACGGCTTGCGGCTCGTGGGGGCGTTGATAATCGGCGCGTGGTTGCTTGGTCGGCGGGCGCGGCGAGCCGCAGCGTGGGCTGCGCCCGTGGTCATTTTTGCCGAGCTGTACAGTTTTGGTGCGGATTTTAACGGCACGATAGAGCCAACTGCGTACACTGAGACTCCGGCGACGGCCCGCGAGATTTTGGCCGAGCACACGGCTGCTGCGCCGCCGCGAATCGTCAGCTTGGTCAACGAGCGAAACTCGCCGTTTGACTGGCACGGGGGATGGGCCTACGACCTAGAGTCTTATCGACGTTATAACGAGACCTTGCGGATGTATTCGGGGGGGCTGTACGGATTGGCCAACGCGCTGCCGGGGTGGAGTCCGCTACATCTGTATCGCCACGGGGAATTCGCCCGCGGCTATCCGGCGTTTGCCTCCTTGGCTGGCGTGGAATACGCGGTGCGCTACAGCCGCAGCGAGGGCTTCGAGGTGCAGCGGCTGCCCACGGCCTTGCCACGCGCGTATGTAGTGGGCCAGTTCCACCTCGCCACTAGTCCGCGAGCGGGGTTGAGTTATATGGCTCGCGGGTTTCCCATGCGGCGCGAAGTAGTATTGGAGGAAGCGCCAACCGCCTCGATTGGGCCGGGTGGCGCGGCGGAGATCGTCCGCTACGATGACGAGGAAGTCGCCGTGGCTCTTGCCGACTCGGCCGGGGGAATTTTGGTCTTGAGCGATACGTATTATCCGGGCTGGCGGGCCTTTGTCGATGGGGTTGAGCGTCCGATTCTGCGCGCCAATCACGTGTTCCGCGCCGTAGTGATCCCAGCCGGGACGCAAGAGGTCGTCTTTTCGTACGAGCCGGATAGTTTCCGCTATGGCTTGCTGGTCAGTGTGGCTGCGGTTGCGCTCTGGTTGGGGCTGGCTTGGGGTGGCCGGCGGCTGATCTTGCCGCCGGTGCAGAATATGCCGGCGGACGCGGGGGCGCAGTGGAAGGTCCGAGCCGTGTTGGGAGTCTTGATCGTCCTTATTCACGCAATAGCCACACAGGGGCCTTTGTGGAGCGAGTGGCTCGAACGCCTACGG
>JAJEEZ010000412.1:0-11710 GCA_022820705.1 Candidatus Latescibacterota bacterium
GCTGGCCGGTGATTCGCTCTACGGCCGCGGCTCCGGGGATATGAAAGGGGCGATCGCCGCGTTGCTGATGGCCGTGGAGGCGCTCAAGGAATCAGGTGCTGAGCCAGCTTTTAACATCGAGTGTTCGTTCACTGCCGACGAGGAGACCGGCGGCCAATTGGGCGCGGGATGGATTGTAAACAAAGGGCTGGTGAACGCCGATTTTGCGGTCGTCTGCGAGGGGGCGGCTGGGACGCAGGTCGGCTGCGGCCACAACGGCGTGCTGTGGTTAGAGGTCGAACTGACGGGCAAGGCCGCCCACGCTTCTAACCCAGAACAGGGGGCCAACGCCTTTGAAGCCATGTCGAGCGCAGTGCAGAAATTGCAAGCCTACAAAAAGAAACTGAATGCTCCCCAGCGCTGCTACGAGGATTTCGACGGTCGGTCGCGCAACCCCACGCTCAATATCGGCGGCACGTTCTCGGGTGGGGAAGGCGACAAGATCAACACCGTGCCCGCCTATGCCCGCTTTTCGCTGGACCGCCGCTTAGTGCCCGGCGAGCAACTCGCAACAGTCGAACGCGAGCTGCGCCGCGCTGTGGAGCGAGCCGCTGAGTCACCCTGTCGAATGGCAGTGCCTTTGCGGATTGAACCCTGCGTCGTCAATGCCGAGCACGCACTGCCACAGGCCTTTGCCCAGGCCGTGCAAGCCGTGCGCCGCCGCACCGCTAGTTACAGGCTCAGTTCTGGCTTTACAGACCTGCACTACTTTGCGGTTGACGGCGGCCTGCCCGGCATTGGCTATGGTGTAAAGGGCGAGCGTGCGCACGGAGTGGATGAGCGCGTGCGGGTGCGCGACTTGGCGTTGACGGCGCGCACGTACGCCGAGTTTATGCTGCGCGGTTTGGAGGCCCATTGAGCGAAAACCTGCGACGCTTCTTGTTGACGGCGTACGACCGCTTAGGTGGGTTGGTGGGCTACAACTTGCTGTGGAGCGCGTTGAGTCTGCCTTGGATTGCAGGGGCGTACGCGCTTTTGCAGGTAGGGTTTGGGCTGGGTGGCGTGGGTCTGGTGGGAGCTGCCGTCTTAGCCGGTACCCTGCTGTTGAGCACACCAGCCACGGCGATGCTCTTTGCCGCTGGGGCCGCTTGGGCGCGGGGCAGGGACTTTGGTCTGCGGGACTTTTGGGCGGCTGGCCGTGCGTTTTTTTGGCGCGCCCTTGCGCTGGGGTTGCTGATGGTCGCCGCGGTCGCGCTGGTGCTGGCCAACGTGGTTTTTTATCAGCGGATCGGCGGCTGGTTGGGGGTGTTTTTGGGTGGGCTGATGGTCTGGTTTCTACTGCTGGTGGGCGTGGTTGCGGTGTATGTTTTTCCGGTGCTGGTCACTCAAGAGGGGTCGGTGTGGTCAACGGTGCGCTACAGTTTTCTCCTGTCGGTTGACAATGTAAAGCTCTCGCTGATTTTTTTGCTGACCGCAGGCTTGGCCCTCGGTCTTGGCGTCGCTTCTGGCTTGGGGTTGTTCTGCGGCGGCTTGGCGGCTTGGGCCTTGTGGATCAGCGTCGGCTTTCGCGCGCTCTTACCCAAGTACACGGGCCAACCGCTGCCCAGCGAAGCTCCACGCCGCTTGCGCGAACTGATCCGCCCTTGGGAGGCTTGAGCATTGGACTTGCCCAAACTGGTAACGGGCCGAGAAATGGCCGCAGTCGATCAGCGCACGATCGCAGAGGAGGGTATTTCTAGCGCCGAACTTATAGAGCGAGCGGGTACAGAGGTGATTGCGGCCATTGCGGCGCGCTGGGATGGCTTGGCTGGTTTGCAGGCTGTGGTCTTGTGCGGCAAAGGCAACAATGGCGGCGATGGATTTGCTGTAGCTCGGCTCTTGCGCGCTGGCGGTGGGTCGGCGCGCGTCTTCCTCGCAGCAGACCGCACGGACGTGCAAGGAGCTGCGGCCGAGCACTTGCGGCGTTGCGAACAGGAGGGCGAGGCCGTCGAAGTGCTCGGCGAGGACTTGGCCCCGCTCGACGCAGCGATTCAGAAAGCCGACTTGGTGATTGACGCGCTTTTGGGGACTGGATTGCGCGGAGCTCCCCGTCCCGCCATGGCGCGCGTCATCGAGCGCATTGCCCATTGCGAAAGGCCGGTAGTGGCCGTGGATATTCCCTCGGGAGTTGAGGCCGACACCGGGCAGGTACACGGCGCGGCTGTGCAAGCTGTGCTGACAGTGACCTTCGGCTTGGTCAAAGTCGGGCAGCTATTCTATCCCGGTCGGTCGCATTGCGGTGCGCTGCACTTGGCCAATATCGGCTTCCCCGAGTCCATTCTGCGCGATGCGGCTTCCCAAGCCCTGCTGCTTTCCGCCGAGGGGCTAGGGCCGCTCGTGCCGCGTCGTCGCGGCGACGAGCACAAGGGAAGCTGTGGGACAGTAGCCGTGGTCGCAGGTTCGGTGGGTATGACTGGGGCGGCCGCGCTGACCGCGGATGCCGCGCTCAGGAGCGGGGCTGGTCGCGTCCATCTAGGGGTACCCGCTAGTCTCAACGACATTCTCGAAGTCAAGCTCTCGGAGGTGATGACCCGGCCGCTGCCGGAAGTGCGCAAACGGCGCTGTTTGTCGCTGCGGGCCTTGGGCGAGGTCAGCGCTATGTTGACGCGGGCCGATGTCTTGGCCTTGGGGCCGGGGTTGGGACGCTATCGAGAGACCGAGGAGTTGGTGAGGCGGCTGGTGTTGCAAACCGAGCTACCTCTCGTTTTGGATGCGGACGGACTTAGTGCGTTCGCCGGGCAAGCCGAAGTGCTGAAAGGCCGCCCGGCACCGCTGGTTCTCACGCCCCACGTGGGTGAGTTCGCCCGCTTGAGCGGGTTGGACAAGCGGCAGATTGTCGATGCGCCCATGGCCGTGGCCCGCGACTTTGCTGGCGAATTCGGCGCGACGCTCGTATTAAAGGGAGCGCCGACTGTTGTAGCTTTGTCCGATGGGCGCGTGGCGGTCAACTCCACGGGCAATCCGGGTATGGCCACGGCCGGGGCGGGCGACGTGCTGACCGGGATTATCGCCGGGCTGATGGCCCAAGGGCTAGGCGCGGAAGCCGCGGCCTGCCTCGGGGTCTATGTCCACGGTCGGGCTGGGGATCGGGCAGTCGAGCGGCTGGGGGAATGGGGAATGCAGGCGGGCGATATAGCCGATGAAATCGCCTTGGCCATGGTGGACGCGGCGCGGTCTGCTTGACATGTTTGAAGTGATGCTTTAATCTGGAAATGGAAGTGGAAACGGAGTGCCGGTGCGGGCGCTTCTTGGCTTTTCATTTAATCTACAAGAGTTACAAGGCTTGCGTTATGGCTGACGTCAAAGACGCCATTGAAGAAATGATCGAAGAGTCCTACTTGCTAGGGCTTTCGGAAGAAGAGATTCTCGCGGACTTCAGCCGCTTTATCGATACCTGCTATACCATTATTCAGGACAACGTAAAAAGCCGCGAGGACCTCAGCCGCTTGGCCGAGAATTTGGCGCGGGAGAAGACCAGTACTCGCAGCGCCGACCAGTCCACTGATCTGGGCAAGGTCACGGCTAAGGACGCCCAGCGGGCTTGCGCGGAAAAAGCGGCGCGCCGCAAGCGCATGGTCTTAAAGGCCATTGCCGACTACGACCCCTACCTGGTCCGCCTCATCAACGAGCAGCGCTTTCAGGTAGATCTCCAGGAAGAAGTGGCGCGCCCCAAGTTCAAGGTCCATCGGGACCGCGATTGGGACCGCTACGGCCAGCTTTTGCTCCAAGCCGGCTGCATCACTGTGGTCGCGCTCCTCATGGTTCTCATCTATCTAAGGTTTTAGGACAGTACGAGTTGATCGAGACGTGCAGTCCAAGCCCCTTCATCGAGTCGTTCGCACGAGGTCCGCAGCAAGGTTGGTTCGGATGGGGATCAGGCCGATGCGCACTCTCCGGAGTGGGACGCGCATTCGGGCCGCTCGCAGTCCCCTGCGGTAACCACGCGCCAACCCGCCCCGTCGTGCCGTCGTTCGTCCACGCCTTTCACATTCGCTAAAACTCCATGCCCAAACGCACAGATATTGAAAAAATAATGCTCATCGGCTCTGGCCCCATCGTCATTGGCCAAGCCTGCGAGTTTGATTACTCGGGAACGCAAGCCTGTAAGGCACTGGCCGAAGAAGGCTACGAAATCGTTTTGGTCAACAGCAATCCGGCGACGATTATGACCGATCCAGAGGTGGCCCACCGGACCTACATCGAGCCGATCACGCCGGAGATTTGCGCGTGGATCATAGCCGAGGAAAAGCCGCAGGCCCTCCTGCCGACGCTCGGCGGCCAAACTGCGCTCAACACGGCGGTGGCCTTGGCCGAAAGCGGAGCCCTCGCCGAGCACGATGTCGAGATGATTGGTGCGCGAATCGACGCGATCAAAATGGCCGAAGACCGCGAACTCTTCAAAGCCGCCATGGATCGGGCCGGGTTGGACATGCCGTGCGGGGCCTTTGTCCACAGCTTTGAAGAGGCCCAAAAGCACCAAGCCGAATTAGTGGGATCGCACAAGGCTGTAGAACCTGTGGCTGTGGCCCGCGTAGGGATCTATCTCCATGGCTAGACGAAAGATATGGTGGGACCAGTTGGTACGGGTGAACGATTTGGCTACCCAAGCACCGGAGGCTTTTTTAAT
Organism: Candidatus Latescibacterota bacterium; assembly: GCA_022820705.1. Lineage (GTDB taxonomy): Bacteria > Latescibacterota > UBA2968 > UBA8231 > UBA8231. Next base: position 4,646 of record JAJEEZ010000412.1, read on the forward strand.
TGTCAGGAAGCGGCACGTTCCGCCACATCGCTCGGGAGTTAAGATACCTTGACGTTCGTGATGAGTGTTTTAACTTCTGCTGGAAGAGCTATTTTCAAAATATTACCTAACCGTTACCTCTGATTTGGATAGAGGCCATAGTCATGTCCAAGATATTTACTCTTATGCTCGCCTGTTTATTTTTTGCCACCTCGCTACCTGATGAGGCAGTCGGTGGCGGCGGTAAGCACTGTACAGCCGACTGCTACATTCAATGGGGTTGCGATTCCTGTAAGGGTCGAAGTTGCTTCTTTATCGGTTTTGCTCTGGTCTGCCGTACGATCTGCAATGATACAGGCGGTATAGGATGCCTCTATGGAGAGGACCATAGAAATGCCAACTGCGCTCATCGGTGTCAGGGAGTTGTTTGTGGTGCATCCTCTGCGTGTTCATGCACAGTCGGGCTATGTTATTGTTAGAAAGGTGAGACAATGTCAATTTCCAAAAAGCTATTTTACTGTCTATTTACGCAGATATTTTGCCTTATTGGACATGGAGAGGCACAAGAGACTAGGCCAAGTACGATAACGGTCTATGATAGCAATGAGGTTCCCCATCTGATGCTGGAACCTCTTCCATGGCCGTCAAGTCTCGATCCACCTGATCTACAAGAGGAACTGGCAAGAGAGGACTTTGCTGCGTGTGAGACGAAACTCCTTGGAGTTTTATCTCAGGCAGATAGTGGATCAGAAGCCGAGGCTGCTATATATAACGCGTTGGGTTCCTTTGCGATGGCTCAAGCGGATGTCTCTCCTTCAGAAGCCGAGGAGTTGCGCCATATTCACAGGGCAGCTAACTATTTTTCAAAGGGCGATTCAATCACAAGTTCTAGGCCTATTGAACTTAGGCTCCACCGGGCACACCTTATCCACAACGGAGCAGATGCACTGCACCGCTTAGGAAAAGTCCAAGAAGCTCTCCTGAAAACTGAGGAATTACTATATGGCTTTGAAGGAGTAGGAACTGGTCGCATGAAGGATGCGTTGGTTGCCAGATCCCTCCAAAAGGCAGCGATGCTTCGCCGGGCATTGGGACATGACAATCAGTCAATTGTCTCATTTCTCGACAGTCACACGGATCATACGAGCGAGTTGGTGGCCCTAGTCGCCAAGAGAGAGTTTCTGAGATCACAACTACATACGGGCGATATCGATCACGTTAGGACCAGACTCGATCAAATGAAGTCTGAATACGCGGGAAGAGATTCAGTCGGTCACCTATCAGTCGTCAGCATAATTCAATTGTTTGACGGTATGATCGAGAGCATCAGTGAGACTGGAAAGGCGGCTACGCCGACGCATGAGCATTGAAATAAGTAGCGGCATCTTCAGTCAGAATGCCAATGTTGAGAAGGAGTGGATAGTTCAATGAATCATCGACGATTCAATAGAGGAATATTTCTTTCTGCTGCACTGGCATTAAGTACTGTCAGCGGCGTCAACTCTCAGCCTAATGTGGCACAAGTAAAATTAGAGTTCGGAGAAAATAGGCTCCCGATTCGATTCGAGACTGATCCGCGCACGGATCTGATTGAGTCGATCAAGGTGGCTCGGCTTCCTAACTGGATTTGTGGGCAATCAGCCTTTCGGGATCCAACTGGTAATAGGTGGAATCTGAATCTCAATGTGTGCGACCACAGCCTTCAACCTCAAGTTCTTGACCTAATTGTAGTAACTAGCTCAGGCGAAGAGTGGAAGACCAGACTGAATGCAATGGGTCCTGAGCTAGATATATCAAATCTTATCTCTATCTATCCGAACCCTTTTAATAGTACGCTTCATATATCTTTCACTGTGCCTAGAGCCGTCGCGGATAGGCATGTGAAAACCACTATCTACAATGAGTTGGGGCAAAGAGTAACTGTGCTTCTCGACCGAGAGGTAAGACTAGGCCATCAATCCGTCGTTTGGAACGGTCGCGACCAGACCGGGAGGCGTGTCGGAAGTGGGGTGTATTATATCCGTGTGATGATGGGCTCACTCAAAGCAACCATGCGAACAGTACTTGTGAAATAATCATAAGCATAAAAAGGAGTCTGGAACAAAATGTTTAGCCTGATAAAATGCGCTCTATGGGTGACCCTCGTGTCAGTGGTTTCCACTGGTGCGAGTAGCTACGAAGTTTGGTTCGTAGAGCCTGATGCGATCACCATTGATGGTTCTCTTGACGATTGGATCGATTCTTCATCTGAAGAGCAGTCAATTATTTTTTCCTCTCCTCGCTTTGCATTGCCTAATGGAGAGGATGATATTGAGGCCGTGTTCAGGGCGGCTGCAGACCGGGAGCACCTGTTCTTCGCGATTAGCGTTTCTGACGATGAAATCATGTTCGGGTTAGAGGCATTTTCCAAGACTTGGCGACAAGATTGTGTCGAGGTGTACCTAGACGGGGATCTCCAGAACGACACAGGAGAATACGACACCAACGATCGACAGATTCGGGTCTCATCCCTTGACGGCAACTCGGCTCAACTTGAAGGGGCCTGTAGGGTAGGTGAGCACATCGCTAAACTTCCACTTCTCTGGGACGCACTCGGCGTGCAAGCGGCTTTGCGGCAGCATGCTGATGGCTACGATGTGGAGCTTCGTATCCCTGCGGCGGTGATTGATCATCGTGGACTTAGTAACTCCTCAAGGATCGGTGTAAACGTCCGTGTTATAGATGTGGATAGGGATCGTGCCCTTAAGGTCCTGAGTTGGAATCCAGATCCTAACAGCACTAGCTGGATGGATACACGCAGTTTATCCGAGGTGCGGCTAGTAGGGAGTGAAGCTGTCCCAAAGGCTGCTTCCTCCCGGCTCGAGGGAGGGGATATTGTAATTTCTCCGGCTGGAGACAGATCGGTTGCTGAGGCAGCTCTTCATGTCGCACAAGGAGAGTGGGAGCGTGCTGTTCGTGCCTTGGATAAAATCCTAAGGGATAGTAAGGTTCCAGCAGTTCGGGCTTTTGCCGCTTATACCTTAGCTAATTATGCACTAGAACGAGATATGACACGCGAAGCAGCTAAGTACCTTGAGGAATTTATGGACGAAGATCCGGCAAGGTTCGGTCTTCGTGATTGGGTGGACGGTACTGCTAGCGTACAGTTGGCAAGAAGTTTCTGGAACGTCGGCCGAAAAAATGAGGCGTTAGAGGTACTGCTCTCAGCGGCTTCAAGGATTGACGCACAGAGTATAGGTGCATACTACTCAATTGGGTCGACAATGCGCGGACTTAGGCGTTTCCACCCTCCAAAGAAAAAAGTGGATGAGTTCGTCAATGAGTTCATGAGTGAATTTCCTGCTAGGTGCAACCAAGCCATAGCCGAGGGGGGTAAAAGAGCGTACGTCGGCCGCATTCTGCTAGGCTGGCACCTTGAAAATCTTGGCAAGTATGAGGAAGCCATAGAACACTATCGGGCGTCTATGGAGTACGACGACGAGGATCCCGATCCACATATATATGTAGGGCGATGCCTTTTCGCGCTTGGACGTAACGGCGAGGCTATTACCTCTCTAAACACAGGTCTATCTCTCAAAGCTCTCGTTCGGGAGCACTTTGACTTGGCTGTGCCGTTACTGGTCAGAGCACATGTTTCAAACGGCATGCCGACTCGCGGCGCTGAAATCCTCTCAGAGTTTTCTTCAAAGATGTCCCCTGAGGTTCACGCTGGCACTATCTCCGCTCTCAGGACGGAGTCCGACTGAATAGCCCTATGCTCACGGTCGCCTGTGGTGCCGAGATGCTCGACGGGGCCAAGGCGGCCGAACAGGTAGGACACCGCAGTGCGTGATCTGAAATCCATTGTCTCCTGTGCCTCGTCCGGTTGATCTCATTGACGATCGGCTACGTGGCTACCGTGGTGCCGATTGCACTTAGGGGTATTCCGAGTCCTTGATTGAGCCTGTCCCCTGTTCTGATAAGTAATGATGTCTCTTCCTTATTGTACGCTTGAGATTACTCCATGCCCAAACGCACAGACATTCAGAAAATAATGCTCATCGGCTCTGGCCCCATCGTCATTGGCCAAGCCTGCGAGTTTGATTATTCGGGAACTCAAGCCTGTAAGGCACTGGCCGAAGAAGGCTACGAAATCGTTTTGGTCAACAGCAATCCGGCGACGATTATGACCGATCCAGAGGTGGCTCACCGGACCTATATCGAGCCGATTACACCGGAGATTTGCGCACGGATCATCGCCGAGGAAAAGCCGCAGGCCCTCCTACCGACGCTCGGCGGCCAAACCGCGCTCAACACGGCGGTGGCCTTAGCCGAAAGTGGAGCTCTCGCCGAGCACGACGTCGAGATGATTGGTGCGCGAATCGACGCGATCAAGATGGCCGAAGACCGCGAACTCTTCAAAGCCGCCATGGATCGGGCCGGGTTGGACATGCCGCGCGGGGCTTTTGTCCACAGCCTCGAAGAGGCGCAAAAGCACCAAGCCGAATTGGGCTACCCGACGATCATCCGCCCCGCTTTTACGCTGGGCGGTTCTGGCGGCGGCGTGGCGTACAACGCCGAGGAATTCGAGCGGATCGTGAGCCATGGTCTCGACCTGAGTCCAATCGACGAGGTACTGATCGAGGAATCAGTGCTCGGGTGGAAGGAATTCGAGCTAGAGGTCATGCGCGATCACCGCGACAACGTGGTCATCATCTGCTCGATTGAAAACTTCGACCCCATGGGCATTCACACCGGTGACAGCATCACGGTCGCGCCAGCGCAGACCTTGTCCGACAAGGAATATCAGCACATGCGCGACGCGGCCATCCGCATCATGCGCGAGATCGGCGTCGATACCGGCGGGTCCAATATCCAGTTCGCGGTCAATCCCACCGACGGCCGCATGGTAGTAATCGAGATGAACCCCCGGGTCTCACGCTCTTCGGCCTTGGCGTCCAAGGCAACGGGTTTTCCCATTGCCAAGATCGCCGCCAAACTGGCCGTGGGCTACAGTCTGGACGAAATCCGCAACGACATCACCCGCGAGACTCCAGCGTCCTTTGAGCCGACCATCGACTACGTGGTGACCAAAATTCCGCGCTTTACCTTTGAGAAATTTCCCAGCACGCCGGACGCACTCGACACCCAGATGCGCTCGGTGGGAGAGACCATGGCCATTGGTCGGACCTTTAAGGAGTCACTGCAAAAGGGTCTGCGTTCGCTAGAAGTTGGCCGCGCGGGTTTTGGTGCCGACGGCAAGGATTTCAGTGCGGCCGAGGTCGCCGACGAGGAACTGCGCGAGAAATTGCTGCGTCCCAACTCTCAGCGCATGTTCTATCTCAAGCTGGCCATTGCCAAAGGCTACACCCACGACGAACTCTATGGCCTTACGGGCATTGATCCGTGGTTTCTCGACCAGCTCTACCAGCTTTTTGAACTCGAACAACAGCTCATGCAGGAAGATGTGCTCGCCGATGTCACCTTGTTGCGCCGCGCCAAGGAGTGGGGATTTAGCGATCGCCAGCTAGCGCATCTCAATGGCTGCGACGAGGTCAGCGTCCGTCGGCGTCGCCGCGAGTTGGACATTCGCCCGGTGTACAAAACAGTTGATACCTGTGCCGCTGAGTTCGAGGCCCACACACCGTACCACTACTCGACGTACGACCGCGAGGACGAAGTACAGCGCTCGACGCGCAAGAAGATCGCCATCCTCGGCGGGGGACCGAACCGCATCGGCCAGGGGATTGAGTTCGATTACTGCTGCGTCCACGCGTGTTTTGCGCTGCGCGAAATCGGCTATGAGACCATCATGGTCAATTCCAATCCCGAGACGGTCAGCACGGATTACGACACGGCCGACAAGCTCTACTTTGAGCCGCTGACGATCGAAGACGTGCTGCACATTGTCGAGCGCGAAGCCCCAGATGGCGTCATCGTGCAGTTCGGCGGGCAGACTCCGCTGAACTTGGCCGTCGAACTAGAGCGCGAGGGCGTACCCATCATCGGCACCTCGCCCAGCAGCATTGACTTGGCCGAGGATCGCGAGCGCTTTGGCCAGTTATTGAGCGAGTTGGGCATCCGCCAGCCAGAGAATGGCATGGCCGCCAGTTGTGACGAGGCGTGCGCGATTGCTGAGCAGATTGGCTTCCCGGTCTTGGTGCGGCCCTCGTACGTGCTGGGCTGGCGGGCTATGGTCGTTGCCTACGATGTCGAGGGCCTTGAAACCTATATCAACGAAGCCATTGAGGTCGCGCCCGAGCGGCCCGTGCTCATCGATCGCTACTTGCAAGGCGCGGAGGAATTCGACGTGGATGCCGTGGCCGACGGGACGGATGTGGTCGTTGGCGGGATCATGCAGCACATCGAACACGCTGGCGTGCATTCGGGCGACAGTGCCTGCGCCTTGCCGCCCTACGACACGCCGGCTAGGCATATTGAGGCCATGCGCGAGTACACTCACGCATTGGCGCGCTCGCTCGGCGTGGTTGGCTTGATGAACGTGCAATACGCCGTCTATCAAGACGAGGTCTATGCGATTGAGGTAAATCCCCGGGCTTCGCGCACCGTGCCGTTTGTCAGCAAGGCCATTGGCCGCCCGCTGGCCAAGATCGCCGCGCTGGCCATGGTGGGGGTGAGCTTGCGCGAGCAGGGCTTTACCGAGGAGATCGCGCCCGTGCACATATCCGTCAAGGAAGCTGTGCTGCCCTTTATAAAATTCCCCGGGGCCGATAGCCTGCTGGGGCCGGAGATGAAGTCCACGGGCGAGGTTATGGGCATTGGCCACGATTTCGGCACGGCCTTCCTCAAGGCGCAGATGGGGGCGGGTTCGCTGCTGCCGTCGCGCGGCCGGGTCTTTATCAGCGTGGCCGACTGCGATAAAGAGGAGGTTTTGCCAGTGGCGCGCCGGCTGCGCGCGGCTGGGTTTGAGTTGGTGGCTACGCAGGGCACGCGCGACTTCCTCGGCAAGCACGACATCGCCGCGGAGCGGGTACACAAAATTCACGAGGGCAGCCCGCACATTGAAGACGCGATTCGCAGCCGCCAGATCGATCTGATTATCAACACCCCGCTCGACGAACCTTCCTACTACGACGACTTTGCGGT
>JAJEEZ010000195.1:0-4501 GCA_022820705.1 Candidatus Latescibacterota bacterium
ACATCCAAGAATTGACTTGGCCGAACCACTCCAAGGGGCCGTAGAACAACCACATATACGAGTAAAAAGCCAGCAGCGTGCCCAAGGTCATCTTGCCGCCGAGGACTTGCAGCCCGCCGAGCAGCCATACTACCAAAACGCCCAAACCCGTCAAGAACGTGATGGTAGCGAAGAACACGCCGCGATTTACCGCGGTCTTTTCGGCGACTTCGCGCAGCCGGCCGTTGGGCTTGGCAAAGGACGCTATTTCCCGGTCCTCTTGGGCAAACGCCTTGACCACGCGGATGCCGGAAAGCGTCTCCACCGTGCGCTCGGTCAAGCCAGACCAGACTTGGCCCCACTTGACGAAAAACTCGCGCAGCCGCCGCCAAAAGACCACCCCCCACAGCATGATCAGCGGCACGGGTATCAACACGTAAAGGCTCAACGACCAGCTCATCCAAAACAAAAACCCGAGGATGCCGAAAACCATCAGGCCGTTGATGACGATATAGGGCAAACCATCGACGAGAAAGTTCTGTAACATGCCGGCGTCGCGAGTGGCCCGCGAGATGAGGGAGCCGACCTTGCGCTTGTCGTAAAACTGCAAGGACAGCATCTCCAGCCGACGATAGAGGTTCGAGCGAATATCCGCGGTGAGTTGTGCGCCGAGCCAAGTAGCAATCCAGCCGTGGGCCCATTCGGCGACCCACGCCGAGAAGCGGACGCCGACCAAGGCCATGACGAACAGACCCAAGAGATGGATGCGCTCGTCAAAACCCGTGGCCTGGCCTTCCACCGGGACCAACACCTCATCGACGATGCGCTTGGTAATCAGCGGTGGAGCCAACTCCGCGACCGTAGTGGCAATGGAGGCAAAGGCCAAGACGCCCGCTTTGAGCTTGTACGGACCGAGATAGCTGGCGATGCGCTTGAGAGTCGCCAGTTTTTTGATACACGCCGGACAGATGCCGTTTTTCTCCGGCAAGAGCCGGTCGCAGCGCTCGCAGCGGGTCCGGTCCAAGTGCCCATTGACGGCAAACGGCTGGCCCTGACGCAACTGCTCCAAACCCCGCGCCACCTCGGACATCTTTTCGGCCTCCGAACTGGTGTAGCCCAGCGACAAGGTCGGCGCATCCACTCGCTCTATCTCCAACTGGCCGCCGCCGACAATCGCGTCAGTGCGCACCTCGGCCAGCGCGGCGAGTGGGATATCGACGATCTCGCCCTGAGCGGGCACGACGAGGACGCGATGCTCGGTAGCCACTAGCCACTGTTGGCCAAAGCGCCCGTCCGCAGCCAAGTCCGTCGAGGCGCGGATGAGCACCTCCTCCTCAGCGGGCAGGACGGCAGCAATCCGCGCGGTCGCGGTTGCGTCGGTTGATTCTAGCAGTTTTTGCGCGTTCATGTCTTGGTAAGGCCCCGCAAAATGGGTTGACTCAACCTTGAAAAAACTCTCTTGGCATTGAAACAATGGCAAGGGCAAACTAAGCGCAGGCGCGCCATCCAGTCTTGCACGCGATGCGGACTTCGGCGATCTATTTTTCCAATCTGCTCTTATCCTTACATTATAAAGTCTATGACCGCCATGACCGCAGACCAAAAGACCCTAGTGCCCTCGTCCAGCGAAGAGCGAGATCAGCAGCTAGTAGAATACCTCCGCGACCTAGCATTGGAGCAGATGCCCGCCGAGGATCTTTTGCGCTGGGCCAGCGAGACCTTTCCCGGCCGGACCGTGCTCAACACCAGCTTCCAGTACACCGGCGTGGCGATGATCCACATGGCGACGGAGATGGGGCTGAACTTGCGCTTTGCCACCATCGACACCCACCGACTCCACCCTGAGACGTACGCCTTTATGGAGGAAGTCAGAGCGCGCTACGGCTGCCACTTCGAGGTCGTCCAACCCAAGCGCGGCGATGTCGAGCGGATGGTCGCGCGCCACGGCGAGTACTTGTTTTTCGACTCCAAGGAAAAACAGGAACACTGCTGCCAAGTGAGGAAGGAATGGCCCAACAACGCGCTGTTGCAGACCGCGGACTGCTGGATTTCAGGGCAGCGCTGGGACCAATCCGCGCATCGCCAGCAGACGGCCAAGAAGGCGGCCTTGATCGACGAGTACAGCACCCGGCGCAAAATACTCAAGCTCAATCCATTGGTCGATTGGAGCGAAGAGGAGCTAATGGAGTTTACGCGGGCAAACAACTTACCGGTGCATCCCCTCTATGGCCAAGGCTACCCAAGCTTTGGCTGTATCATCTGCTCCACCCCGATCCGGCCCGACGAACCCAAGCGCAACGGTCGCTGGCGTTGGTTCAACGAACAAACCGACGTCGCCGACGACCACAAAGAGTGCGGGCTGCACTACAACATCTGAGGGAACCTGAGCCATGGTCCAAACCTTGGAATGGCGCTACCACCGCCCCGGCTGAACGAGTTGCAAGCGCGCACAAGAGTTTCTTGTGCAAAACGACATTGCCGACGGCATCGTGCAGAGCGCGACCAAAGAACCGGTCGCAGGTACGGCAACCCTCGCCCTGCTAGAAGACGCGACCGAACTGTTCGTCGCCCAAGGACAGCGCGTCCTCCGCTTCGACTTGGTGGCGCAACAACCCTCGGACGAAGAATTGCTTCAGCTTCTATTGGGGCGTTCTGGCAAGCTCCGGGCACCCGCATTCCGCTGCGGCACGCGCCTGATCGTCGGTTATAATCAGGCGCTGCTGCCGACGGCGTTGGATTAGATGCGTCGTGGTTTCAGCGCATGATGCCCATCTACGACTGCGCCTATCTCCTCTTAACTGAACTGTGCGGATAGACCCGCTCCCACCCCGCCGCACCGAACACCTTATCGGCCCACAGAGGACCGCTTTCAGAGGCATCTACTAAATTGTAGGAGTGTGAAGCCTGCACGGAGCGCATGACCTCGCGCCAGAGCGCAGAGTCCAAGTGGCGGTATTCAGCCGCGTGCGCTGCGGATTCGACGAGATTGTGCTCTTCTTGAGGATCTTCCTGCAAATCGAAAAGCCCGGCCGCGCCGTTGCCGTACTTCACTAGCTTGTGCCGCCCGTCGTAGGCCATCCAACCGGATTGCAAGCCGCCGATGAGCATGTCGCGCGGCGCATCGTCAGCCAAGCCCAAGCCAGGCAGCGGCCTAGCGTCCATGTACTCCGGCACCCCGTGGCCAGACGCGGCTAGCAAGGTCGCGGTGACATCCGTGAGGCAAACCAGATCGTCGCGCACCTCACCTGTAGCCCCGCCCGGCTGGCGCACCAGCATGGGTACGTGGCAGCTACCCTCGTAGAAGTTGCCCTTGGCATTTACACCGTGATCCCCAACCAAGTCGCCGTGGTCTGAGGCGAAGATGACGATGGTGTTGTCGAGACGGCCGCTTTCCTCCAAGGCCGCGAGGATTTGGCCGACCTCGTGGTCTATCTGCAAGATGAGCGCCGAATAGTGGGCGCGCACCGTGCGCTTCTGCTCCTCGGTGTAGGGACCTTCGGTCTCTGGAGTCCATATCGGCGCACCCGGCCGAGGCCGGGGATGGATACCCTCGCGGACATCGCGGTGGATGGGATCGCCGGGAGCGGGAGCGGGAATTTTATCGACATCTACTTTAGCCAGAAATTCCGGCGTGGGGTCGTAGGGATCGTGCGGGCCGGGGAAACCCACCATGCAGGCGAAAGGCCGCTCGTCGTCGTACTCGCGGATGAAGCGCGCCGCCTCCTCGCCGACGAAGTAATCCCAGTAGCAATCCCAGGGCAGCAACGACACGCAAGCGCCGCGCTGCTCGTCGTATCCTTCGTGCTCCTTGCCCATGTACTTGCGATGGCCGCGCTGTTGCAGATAGTGCCAGTAGTCGTCTTGGATGTTGACCCACACCTTGTCCTCGCAGGCAATGCGATGTTGAAAACCAAAAGAGGCTTCCCACGGGTAAAAGTGCATCTTGCCAATGGCCGAGGTGAGGTAGCCGTGATCGGTCAACATCTCCGCCCAAGTGCGGATGCCGCACGCAGCGTGGTCCGGTCGCAGGTAGTTGCCGTTGGTCAGCACGTGGTTGCGCCAAGCGTTGAGGCCCGTCAGCAGCGAACAACGCGCCGGTACGCAGACCGGATGCAAGCTATAGGCTTGATCGTAGCGGATGCCCTCAGCGGCAATGCGGTCGATGTTGGGCGTGGAAACGTGGGGGGCACCGTAACAACTGAGAAAGTCGTGGCGCATCTGGTCGGGCATGATGAACAACAAATTGGGTCGGTCGCTCATGATTTTATTCCATTCTCATCTCTTGGTGGACAGGTGAGTGGGCTTGCAATAGCGTATGAACAAAGTAAAAAAGATCGGGCGGCTCATACAACGCTAGGGAGCGTGGACCAGTCGCTTAAATAGGTCGCCGCGCTCGGCGTAACTGGCAAACTGATCGAAGCTGGCGCAGGCCGGCGAAAGCAGTGCCACGTCGCCCGTTTGCGCCAAGCGGCGGGCAGTGTCCAAGGCTTGCGCTAGGTCGCGGCAGCAGTGGATGATCCCA
>JAJEEZ010000282.1:0-9497 GCA_022820705.1 Candidatus Latescibacterota bacterium
GCCGCAAAAAACGAGATGGATGATTTCTTTTACGACGTGATAAAAGACGTGCAAGGCATTGATTTATCGTCGGCACAGATGTACGCAATGATCAACCAAACCATGAAGATCGCCAAATTCAGGAGACGCTCTTAATGCCGGAGACGAACCGCACCCTCACCTATGCCGGCGAGTCCATTCCCTTCCACCTGAGTTACTCCAAAAGAAAGACGCTCGAGATCGCCGTTCACCCCGACGGCTCGGTAGTTGTAAAAGCCCCACTCGGAGAAGATGAAACCTCTGTCGAAAATTTCATTTACAAGCGTGCGCGCTGGATAAAACGCCAGATTCGCTATTTCGCACAGCTTGGACCGCGCACCCCCGAGCGGCAGTTTGTCGGCGGCGAAAGCCATCTTTACCTCGGCAAACAGTATCGGCTGAAGATAAGGCCGTCTGACACAGACGAGGTTTTGTTAAAGCGCGACTTCTTCCACATACAAGCGGTTGACGATAAGCCAGAGCACATAGCGATGTTGCTTGAAGCATGGTACTGGAGCGAGGCGGAAGTTTATTTTGCTCAAGTATTTGCAGAATGCTGGCAGCTCTTTAAAAAAAAGGGCGAGGACAAGCCTGCACTTAAAATCCGCAAGATGAAAACGCTCTGGGGCAGTTTCAGTGTTAAACGCGGCGTAACATTGAATCTGGAACTTATAAAAGCACCCCGAGAATGCATTGAATACGTCGCTATCCACGAGCTATGCCACTTATTCCATCTCAATCACGGACCGAAGTTTTACAACCTGCTTGAGCAATTTCTCCCCGACTGGAAGAAACGAAAGCAGCGCTTGGAAACGATGCTGGCTTAATCCCTTGAAAACGACAGGTTTCGCCGGTGTGTTCTGGTATGCGACCTATCTGCGCTATCTGCGGATAACTGATGTTGACGCATTCAATACCCCTTGCGCTTATCGATCACGCTCGCCAACGCCTCCCCCGCCAAGTAGCGCCGCAAATTATCGCAAAACAACGCCACGCATCGACGGTCGCGGTTGGGTGACCCCCCGGCCGTATGCGGCGTAATCAACACATTGTCCATCCGCCACAGTGGGTGATTCTCGGGCAAGGGCTCCTGCGGCACCACGTCCAATCCCGCCCCGCCGATCTGCCCTTCGGCAAGTGCCGCCAGTAGGGCCTGCTCATCGACGATCCGTCCCCGCGTGACATTGATCAACAGCGCGTGGCTCCGCATCCGCGCAAACGCCTCTTGGTCGAACAACCCCTCAGTCTCCGCAGTCAACGGCGCACAAATCGCCACCACGTCGGATTGTTCCAACAGCGCGTGAAACTGATCCATCCCCCAGCAGGCTTCCACTGCTTCCGGCACTTCGACCTCTTCTGGATCCACCGCGATAATCCGCATCCCAAACGCGCTCGCCCGCTGCGCCAGCTCCCTCCCCGTCCCCCCCAATCCCACAATGCCCATCGTCTGCTCAACCAGTTCCCACGACGCAGCGCGAATCGCCCAGCGCCGATCCCAGTCTGGATTCCGCACCGCCGTGTGGATCCCCCGCGTCAGCCCGAGCAACAACGCCATCGCATGTTCGGCCAGATGCACTCCCACCCACCCCTTGGCGCTGCACAACACCACGTCGCTCTCGACCAGTTCGGGATGCAGCACTCCATCTACCCCCGCTCCCCAACTCTGCATCCACTTGAGCTTTTTCCGCCGCGCGAACATCTCCTGACCTATATGCCCGCAGACGACCTCAATCTCCGGCATGACTTCCAAGGCCGCCGCATCCGAATCTACGCACACCACTTCCACTTCCTCAGCCACCTGCCGAATCTCCTCAATCAACTCCTCGGCTAAATCCATCCTCATCAAGACTTTCATATTCCTCTCCTTCCCTTGCGATTGTCCGTCCTCGGCGACAGACCCTATTATTTGTCTTTTCCCAATCTCACCAACCACGGAAGCAGATCATGCAAAACCACATCGTCAAGACCCACCCAGACGGTACGGTCCTCCCGCGCGAAGAGCAATTGGCTTGGAAGCTAGCCCAGCTCGCCGCCCACAACCAAGCGGCCGACGCGGACGTCATCGAGATGATCGGCAATCGCGTCATCGACAACGCCGCAGTCGCCCTAGCCGCGATCAACCGGCCGCCAGTGCGCAACGCCCGCCTCCTCGCTTTGGGCTATCCCCATCCCCACAACAGTGGTGCCCGCCTCTTTGGCGTGACCAACGACCGCAGCTTCCACTGCGAGTGGGCGGCCCTCGCCAACGGCGTGGCCGTGCGCGAACTCGACATGCACGACACTTACCTCGCCGCCGACTACTCACATCCCGGCGACAACATCCCCGGTCTGCTCGCCGCCGCCCAGCAAACAGGGGCCGACGGTCATGCGCTGACCCTAGGCATACTCACAGCCTACGAGGTGCAGATGGCCCTGGTAACGGGCATCTGCCTACACGAGCACAAGATCGACCACGTCGCCCACCTCGCCCCAGCCGTGGCCGCCGGGCTAGGGACCATGCTCCAGATGCCAGCCGAGCAAATCTACCAAGCCATCAACCAGAGCCTGCACCTAGCCTGCGCCACCCGCCAGTCGCGCAAAGGGGACATCACCTCGTGGAAGGCCTACGCCCCAGCCCAAGCCAACAAGATCGCCATCGAGGCCGTGGGCCGGGTGCGCCTCGGCGAGCGGGCACCGTCACCCATCTACGAAGGCCGCGACGCCGTCATCGCTTGGATGCTGTCCGGGCCGGACGCCGAATACCGCGTCCCCCTACCCGATCCCGGCGAGAACATGCGCGCCATCCTCCGCTCCTACACCAAGGAACACTCCGCCGAGTACCAAGCCCAAGCCCTGATCGACCTCGGCTTCCGGCTCCACGCCCATCGTATAGATTTAAACCAAGTAGAAGACGTCGTAATCCGCACCAGCCACCACACGCACTACGTAATCGGCACCGGGGCCAACGACCCACAGAAAATGGACCCAGACGCCTCGCGCGAGACCCTCGACCACAGCGCCATGTACATCCTCGCCGTCGCCTGGGAGGACGGCGCTTGGCACCACGTGCATTCCTATACCTCGGAGCGCGCCCATCGCCCCTCGACCGTCGCGCTGTGGCACAAGATCCGCACCGAAGAAGTCGCCGAGTGGACTCAAGCCTATCACCATCCAGACCCCGACCACAAAAAGTTCGGTGCCCAAGTCGTCGTCCGCCTCGCCGACGGCACCCAGATCGCCGAACGCCTCGACAACCCCAACGCCCACTACCTCGGCGACCGGCCCTTTGCCCGGCCAGACTACATCGACAAGCTAGCCGTATTGACCGAGGGACTCGTAGCGCCAGCCGAGAACGAGCGTTTTCTGGAACTAGTGGACCGGTTGCCGGACCTGACGCCCGAGGAAGTGGGCCAGCTCAATCTCGTAGCAGCCGAGGGCATGTTGGAAGACGCCGAGAGCGAGCGCGTGGGCATCTTGTAGCTCTTGTGCATCCTATGCTGCGTCTATCTGCGTCCATCTGCGGATCAAGCCCGGACGTCCGGCAAATCTTCGCCTTCCGTGCGCGCTACCAGTGCCGTGACTACCAGATCACTAGTCACGTTGACGGCCGTGCGGCACATATCGAGCAGGCGATCGACGGCCAAGACGATGGCGATGGCTTCCACTGGCAGGCCGACCGCGGGCAAGATCAGCGCGATGGCGACCAAGCTAGCCGCGGGAATACCCGCCACGCCAATCGACGTGAGCAAGGCGAGCAATACGACGATCATCTGCTCCGCGATGCCAAAATCCACGCCAGATGCGAACGCGTACACTTGGGCGATGAACACCACCACCACGCACTCGTACAGTGCCGTGCCGTCCATGTTCACCGTCGCCCCCAACGGCAGAACAAAGCTAGTCACGCGGTTGGAGATACCAGCCTGTTCGGCGCTGTTAATAGTCACCGGCAAGGTCGCCGAAGACGACGCAGTCGAAAACGCAGTTAATTGCGCCGGCGCGATCTTGGCGTAGTACTCGTATGGACTGATCCCAGCGACCAAGCGCAACAACAGCGGCAACCAAACGACAAAATGCACTGCCAGCGCCAGCAATACGGTCAAGAAGAACAAACCCAACGCTTCGAGCGCGGCAAAGCCAGAGATGAGCAACGTCTTGCCCACCAGCGCAAACGCGCCAATGGGAGCAAACCGCATGATCCACATCGTGATCAGGATCATGAGGTCGTGCAGGCCGACCCAAAACCGCTGTAAAGTGTCGCCCGCCGGCCCGTTCAGCCGCGACATGAAATATCCGAACACGACTCCGACGAATACCAGTGCCAGCAGTTGAACCTCTAGCGCCGCCGCAAAGATGTTGGACGGTATCGCGCGTTTGAGGACCTCGACCAGATCGCGCATGCCGCGCCCCTCTACCTTGTCCATGACTTGCGACGCATCTGGCAACGCCGCCCCCAGCGCCCGCGCCGATTCGGTCTCGCCGGGTGCTATGAGATTTACGCAAACGAGACCAGTGCAAACCGACAGCAATCCAGTCGCCACGTAAAAGGCCACCGTTTTCCCGCCAATGCGTCCAAAGGCGTTCTGGCTCGCCATGTTGCGGACGCCAACAATGATCGAAGACAGGATCAGCGGCACCACGATCATCTTCAGCGCATTGAGGAACAAGCTGCCAAAGAAATCGAGAATTTCCATCAGCGACGCGCCAAACAGCGTCGTATGCTCGTCGGCCAGCCACCCTACCAATGCGGCGAGGACGAGGGCAATGGCAATCTGCCAGTGCAACGGAATGCCGATAAACCGCGAAAGTGCGCTACGCTGGCTCATTTGTATTTCTCCTTTGTCAAGAGTTGATTTTTATAACATATTTGTTAATTTATGTTATGACTTGGGAAATCGTTTATTACAACGAAAACGTCCAACGTATCCTAAATGCTTGGCCCGTCAGCATCCGAGCAGTTTATGCCCGAATCACAGAGCGAATCTCGGTTTTTGGGCCAAATTTGGGAATGCCTTTTACACGAGCATTGGGGAATGGTTTATTCGAAATTAGAGCAAAAGGCAAAGAAGGAATAGGGCGTGCATTTTTCTGTACGGTTGTGGGCCAAAAGGTGGTTGTGCTTCATGTCTATATCAAAAAGTCTGAGAAAACGCCACTAAAAGAATTGGAGCTTGCACGCAAACGTCAGGAGGAGTTTAAACATGAAAACGCATAAGGAATTGCTTGATGAATGGATGCAAGACCCCGAATTCGTCGCTGAATACGACGCGCTTGCAGATGAATTCGCCCTCTTTGACGAAATGCTCAGAGCCAGAAAGAATGCGGGTTTAACTCAGGCTGATGTTGCTAAAAAAATGGGCACCCAAACGCCAGCAGTCGCACGCCTTGAAGCATCGGGACGACATAAAAAGCACTCCCCTTCTCTTGCTACTCTGCAAAAATACGCAGAAGCTGTTGGCTGCCGCCTAGACATCCGACTGACCCCTCGTTAAACAAGGCTCACTCTCTGCCGAGGACGCCACCATGATATACGACGGACACGCCTATTGCTTCCCGCCGCCAAGCCGCAACGGGGGCTTCACCAACCCCGCCGAGTTTTGGCAGCACCTGCAACTGTTCATGGCCCAAGCCCGGCAGCAGCCCTGCTGGCGGCGAACCGACCGCGCCACGGCCGATGCCACGGGCCTCTACAACCCCGACCGCCCCTGGCGCTTCGATGGCCTGCGAGACGCCGCCTTCCGCACCGGCGACCACGGTCTCGTCGAGTGGACGGTCGATGGCGAGGACTACGTGAAGCAGGCCCTGCCGCCGTGGACAGTGGACTTCGCCTTCCCCGCCGACAGCCTAGTGGCGGAGATGAACTACGCCGGCATTGATCGAGCGCTCCTGCATCGCACCCCGTACATGGGTCTGGGTGACGACTACATCGCCGACTGCTGCCAACGCCACCCAGGGCGGATCCAAGGCTTGGCCCACGTGCCCGAATGGTGGTTCCCCAGCAGGACGGACGACGCCATCGGCAAGCTACAACGGGCAATCCGCGACCACGGCCTGTCGGGCCTGCAATTCATGCCCTTTCACCGGCCCCTCTACGACCTCTCGCCCGAGTGGACCGGGCCCGACTTCGACCCCTTGTGGGCAACCGTAGCCGAGCTGGGCATCCCCGTGTTCTTCACCCTCGGCGCAGCCAACTCGCCCGCCGCCTACCTCGACGAGTTGCATGCTCTACGCGCCTGGATGGACCGCTTCCCCGACATCGACGTAGTCATGACCCACGGCTTCCCCTGGCGGATGTTTGCCGACGAAGACCAGCTCCACGTGCCCGACGAGGTGTATGAGGCAGCACCCATCGGCCACCCGCGCTTCCACATCCAGATCCTCTTCGCCGTGTTCCTCCAGTCGCGCTGGGACTACCCCATGCCACAGATGCGACCCGTCCTAGAGAAAATGGTCGAACGCATCGGCACCGACCGCATCTTGTGGGGAACGGACATCCCCATCGTCCTGCTGCACTGGACCTACCGCCAGAGCCTCGACTACATACGGCACTACTGCCCGTTCATAGGCGAATCCGAAATGGCGGCGATCCTCGGCGGCAACATGGAACGGCTCTTGGGGACGGGGCGATAGCCTACCTCGTTAGACATCCGCAGAAATTACTTCAACAGCGTCAGCGTCCGACTCTCTTGGTAATTGCCCGCGGTAAACTGGTATATATAGGTGCCGCTGGCCACGGCTCGGCCACGATCATCGCGCCCGTCCCACTGCACCTCGTAGCGTCCTGCGGCCAACCGACCCTGCACTAAATCGCGGATCTTCTGTCCGGCGACATTGTAAACGGTCAGTTCCACTAACCCTTCGCCGCCCACCTCGTAGGCGATGGTCGTGTTAGAGTTGAAGGGATTGGGATAATTCTGTGCCAGCGCGTACCCATCGGGCACACTACCGCCCTCTTCCACCACGGTCGTGACTGAACTGCCGGGCAGGGTAATCTCCCACAAACCGCGACCGCCACTCCACTCGATCACGTAGATTTTGTTGCCGATGATCTCGGCGTCAATAGGGCCACTGAAACCCTCGACGATCCGGGTCATGCGCGCCTGATAGTTATCTCCCACCTTCTCCAAGTCCATGTGGATGAGGTCCTCGTCCGGATCGTCGAAGGGGTTGATCAGGTTGCAGCAATCCCCACCGATGCGCAACACAAAGCCGTCGCCGCGAAACTCGGGGGCCAAGGCCTCTTCTACGTCAAATACCAGCCCCAACGGCGAACTATGCGGCGTAAAAGTATAGGCTGCTCCTCCCTCGTCGCTGGCGTCGCGCACCTCGCCCGTACTCGGGTCTCGGTAGCGGTCGGCGTCGGGCCCTAGATTGAGGACCGGATCGGCAAAACGGTCCACGGGCGGGGGTGGATAGGTCGGATCGTTGTAAAACAAGCCGCGATCCCTAGCGTCCGAGCGGGTCATCAGGAGCAAGTCCGCGGCCGGGTCGTAGTCGGGAAAGCGCTGGGCTGTGTCCATTGCCCCCATGCGCCAAGGGAAGCCATAGTGCAGCCCCTGCCGCACCCAGCAGACCTCGTCGGCCATATCGCTGTCCGGGCCATTGTCCGCGGCAAACAGATCGCCGTTGGCGGCAAAGGCCATGTCAAAGGCATTGCGGAACCCGTCGGCGTACAAGTAACCCGAAGCCTGCAGCGCCTCCTCAGCGGCCGGAATTAAAAGATCCTCGCCATCCGCCGGCACTCGAAAAATGGCCGACGACAGAGGCAACTCGCGCGCCCCGGCAAAAGCCCCATCCTCAGACAGCTCGCCGTGGTCGGTGCGAGACCCCGAATTGATGTACACAAAGCGATCGTCCGGGCTGAGGACAATGGCCGGATGGGGATGGTTCTTGGTGCCGGGGGGAATGCGCTCAGTGCGGGCTACCGTAGCCCACTCGATGTTATCTCCGTCGCGCACCCCACGCACTACATTGATGACCGTGTTGCCGCTGTTGCCGCCGATATAGAACGTGCCGTCCGCCGCAATATCAAAGCCCTGGGTATCGTTGAGCTTGTGGTCCGCAGAAGTAGCAATCCGCTCTTCGCCCGAGGCATTGGCCGCCTCCACGTCGAGCACCACGTACAGAGTACCCTCGGCGTCGAAGTAGATAGCCTGGGGGAAAGCGATGCCATAGTCGTCCAGATTGGCTACCTCTGTGTTCGGTGGGGTGATGATGCGGTTGTTGCGCGTATCGAGGACGTGGATTAGATCTTCGATCGGGTCGGTCGCCCGGGTTGCAGCAGCCGCGGCCGCGGCGCGGATTTCGTCGATGGGCACTCCTGCGGGCACCCCCTCCTCGGGACGGAACTGGGTCCAAGTCCACGCTCCCTCGGCGTCGCGCACCCCTCGGGCAATAGTCTCGCCGACGCGCTCAGCCTCCCCCTTGATCTGAATGCGGTAAATAGTCCCCGTAGCCGTGAGGGTGTACAGGGTGTTGTCACGCGGGTCCTTGGCAATGCGCATGGTCCGCCGACTCACGTCGAGCAAGTGGCGAACTTGAACATCGTCGCGCAGGGGCCGGGGATCGGCACCGACAGCATTTAAAGTCCAGCCGATTAGGATTATTCCGATAACTTTTCGCAATGTAAACGCTCCTCACAGATGAAGTGAATTCTAGCGCACCAGCACCAACTGCCGGGCTGCCGAGTAGTCTCCCATTCGCAAGCGATAGAGGTACGCGCCGCTGGCGGCCAAGTCGCCGTCTTCTGTTCTACCATCCCAGAGCACAGTATAAGACCCCGGTGCCTGCTCGGCCTGTACTAAGGTGCGCACTTTCTGGCCCACCGCATCGTATAGGGCCAATTCCACTGGGCCGGTCTCGCCAACCTGATAGACGATGGTGGTATGGGCATTGAAGGGATTGGGGAAGTTCTGCGCTAAGCTAGCCTCTTCTGGTACAGTCGCCAGTCCTTGTACGGCAGTAGGCTGATCCATACTGGCGATCCAGCGGCGGATCAGATCGCTGCCTTCCCAGTCAACCACGGTGGAGGCCACCGGCGGCATGCGGTTGGAGGAAAAGGTGAGCAGGCGCAAGTACAGGGTGGAATTATCCGGGTCGCCGGGAGTGACGATAAACCCTTCTTCAGTACCCAAAGCACCCAAGGAAGGCACCCAGTTGAGGGTATTGGTTTCCTCTAAGGGGGTGTCGTACCGCAGGTCGATGGTAGAGCGGCTGACCACATTGGGTCGATGGCAGTGAGCGCAATTGGCCGCCAGATAGGAGCGGCTGCGGTCGGCCAGCGGCAGACTTTCATCGGTGGGGTCGGCCCACTGGGGGAAGCCATCGTAATTCTCGCCAATATCCTCAGTGAACAGACCAATGTGGTTTAGGGTGCGCAATTGGTTATCTACAATGCCGCCGTAGTCGTACGAGCGATTCATCTGAGCCGTATTGAGCCCCAAGACATAGCCAGCCGGTCCAGTATGGCACAAGGCACAATCTTCGGGTCCAGGATAGAA